>JAUCDU010000373.1:0-1593 GCA_034674825.1 Giesbergeria sp. | reverse complement strand
TCGGCCAGCGGCAGTTGCTCGGGCGCATCGGGCCCGCTGTGGGCCAGCGGGATGTAGGCCGCCTCGCCCGCCTGCACGCTGAAACTGATGCCGACAATTTCGGCGCGCATAGCGTCAAGCGAGGTGGTTTCGGTGTCGATGGCGACCAGCTCGGCGGCCTGCAGGCGCTGCAGCCACTGGTCGAAATTGGTCCAGTTCAGGATGGTGTCGTACACCACGCTGCGCTGCTGCGCCGCCTCGGCCACGGGGCTGGCGGAGTGGTCGGCAAACAGGTCGCCGCTCTGGCCGGGCATCGCCACTTCGGAAGCGCTTGCGGCGGCAGGCGCAGCCGCGTCCAAGGTGCGCGCCAGGCCTTTGAAGCCGTATTTTTCGTAGAAATCCTTCAGCTTGGGTGCGTCGGGCGCGCCAATCGCAATCGCCTCCAGGCGGGGTAAGTCCGCAATCCACTCGGCCAGGTCGCAATCGGTCTTGATGGTGAGGAGCTGGCGGCCCGTGGGCAACCAGGCCAAGGCTTTGCGCAGGTTCTCGCCCGCAACACCCTTGATCTGGTCGGCGCTGGCAATCAGCGCATCGAGCGAGCCGTATTCCTGCAGCCACTTGGCGGCGGTCTTGGGGCCGACCTTTTCGACCCCCGGCACGTTGTCCACCTGGTCGCCCACCAGGGTCTGGAAATCGACCATCAGGCGCGCGGGCACGCCAAACTCGGCCTCGACGCCAGCGACGTCGCGGCGCTTGCCATTCATGGTATCGATGATGGTGCTGTGCTCGTCCACCAGCTGCGCCAGGTCCTTGTCGCCGCTGCTGACGATGACCTTGATGCCCTGGCGCGCGGCCGTCACGGCCAGGGTGCCGATCACGTCGTCGGCCTCGACGCCCGGCACATCGAGCACCGGCCAGCCCAGCAGGCGCACCACTTCGTGGATCGGCGGGATCTGCGCACGCAGGTCGTCGGGCATGGGGCTGCGCTGCTGCTTGTAGGCCGGATAAATTTCATCCCGGAAGGTGGGGCCCTTGGCATCGAACACGCAGACGGCGTAGTCGGCAGGCACCTCGCGGCGCAGCAACTGCATCATGTTGATCATGCCGCGAATGGCGCCGGTGGCGGCGCTGGCCGGGTCACCGGGCACGGCGCGCAGGTCGGGCATGGCGTGGAAGGCGCGGTAGAGGTAGCTCGAACCGTCGACCAGCAGCAGGGTTTTGTTGTCGCTCATGCGGCAATTGTGCACAGGAAGCGGGCGCTGGCGGCGGTCGTCAGGGTGCTTTTCCTCTGGCGCGTTGGCAGCGCTTCGTGTTGAATGTCGCCGGTTGCCATCATCCCTGTAGGAGTGCTGCATTGAAGCTCAAGAAAATCGCCCTGGGAGCCCTCGCCGCCCTCATCGTTGCCGGCACGGCCGGCTGGTTCAGTCTGGACAAGGAGACGCGCGCCCTGCTCAAGACCGCGCCGACCAACCGCGACCTGCTGTTCTGGAACCAGTCCCAACGCGACGCAGCCTTCCGCGCGCTGGATCGTTTGCCGATTCTGGCCAAGTCGCACGTCATTCCGGCCAGCAATGCGCCCAAGCCCCTGCCGCAAGGCGAGCCGCTCAAGCTCCC
>JAUCDU010000372.1:0-1604 GCA_034674825.1 Giesbergeria sp. | reverse complement strand
CGCGAATGAATTCGGAGACGCAGCGGTCCACCCCGCCGACGCGGGTCAGGATGTCGCGCAGCACGAAATCAAGCAGGCCCTCCATGGGGGCCAGCAGCAACAGGGGGCGCCGGGTCGCAGACACAATATATAGTGCCAAATTGGCCTCTAGCGCCTATCCAGAAAGCGCTAGCAGCTACAAATTTATGAGTGCATCAAGTCAGCGCTGCCAGGCGCCAAAGCGAGGTCACCTCGGCCGCGCGGGCCGCGTGCAGCGGGTCGGTCACATCATGCGCCTTGGCGTGCTGCGGGCGCACATCGCTGCGTCCCAGCACCTGCAGGCCGGCAGCGGCCATCCAGCCCTCCAGCTCTTCGCGCGTGCGCAGGCCGAGGTGCTCGGCCAGATCGGACAGCAGCAGCCAGCCCTCGCCACCGGGCGCAAGGTGCTCACGCAGACCGGCGAGAAAGCCGCGCAGCATGCGGCTGCCTTCGTCGTAAATGGCGAGCTCGAGCGCCGAATTGGGTCGCGCGGGCAACCACGGCGGGTTGCAGACGATGAGCGGCGCCTGGCCGGGCGGAAACAGGTCGGCCTCCAGCACCTCCACCTGAGCGCCAAGCCCCAGACGCTTGATGTTTTCACGGGCGCAGGCCAAGGCACGCGGAGCGTTCTCGGTCGCGACAACGCGTTTGACGCCGCGCCGCGCCAGCAAGGCCGCCAGCACGCCAGTACCGGTACCGATGTCAAATGCGAGGGCAGCGCCGCCGGACAGCGGCTGCTGCGCCACGAGCTGCAGGTATTCGCCGCGCACCGGCGAGAACACGCCGTAGTGCGGGTGGATGCGGTTGTTGGGCGCTTCGCCCAGGGCGGCGATCTCCACACCCTTTTTGCGCCACTCGTGGGCGCCCACGATGCCCAGCAGCTCGCGCAGCGAGGTCACGCAGGCCTGCCCCGTCGGCGGGCCCCAGGCCTCGGCAATGGCTTCGCACCAGTCGGGCGCGCGGCGCAGGGAGATGGAGTAGTCCGCCTCGACGGCAATCAGCAGCGTGCCCAGCGTGCGAGCCCGCTGCGACTGCGCCTGGCGGTGCAGGTGAAAGCGCTCTTGCGGGCTGGCCGCAGCCGCCTTGGCAAGCGCGCGCGCGGCCGCTTTCTCGGGCTTGTGGTCGACGCGTCGGGCCATGGCCTGCAGGAGCTGGCGGGCGTTCTGAAAGTCGCCACGCCAGAGCATGCCGGTGCCGGCGCAGGCCAGGCGGTAGGCGCTGTCGGCGCTGAGGGTGTCGTTTGCCAGCTCCACGCGGCGCGGTGCTGCGGCGCCCGATTCGCTGTGCCAGCGGGTGCTGTGCGCGGTGCCGTTGGCATCAGTCCAGGTGAGAGTGGCGTCGTCGTGCATGAGATCCTTGCCGGCGCTTAGCCAGCGATAGCGCGCTTGAGGCGCACTTCCTCGATTTTGACGCTGCCGACCACCGCCGTCTTGGCGGTGGACATTTCGCGCTTGAAACCGGCGAGTTCGTGAAAACGGATGGCGCGCTCGTTGCGCAGCGGCACCCAGGCGGTGACGTTGGTGCAACCTTCTTCCTGCAGCCCGTCGCGTGCGGCGTCCCACAGAGCCAGGCCCACGCCCTTGTTC
>JAUCDU010000371.1:0-1606 GCA_034674825.1 Giesbergeria sp. | reverse complement strand
TGGACCCGTTTGCCTTCACCGTGCTGGTGCTGCTGGCCGCGCTGCCCAGTGCCAGCAATGTGTCGTTGCTGGCAGAGCGTTTTGGCGCGCACAACGGACGCATCGCGCGCATCATTCTGGTGTCCACAGCGCTGGCGTTCCTGAGCTTCTCTGCAGCGGTGGCGCTGCTGACCTGAGCGCGTGTTTTTGCGCCGCCCTACACGCGGTTGGGGTTTTGTGGCTGCTAACGCTGTGTGCATAGGCGCCACGCATCAAAAAGATTGAAATATCAGCCGGTGGTACGGGGCCGTATCCATCGATCCACCATGGCTTGCAGCTGCGCAAAGTTCACTGGCTTGGCGAGGAAGTCATCCATTCCGGCGCTCTGGCAGCGCTCGCGGTCTTCGGCGTAGGCGTTTGCGGTCAGCGCGATGATGGGCACGCGCGCATGGTTTTGTGTTTTTTCCTTGGCACGGATGTGCTGCGTGGCGGCCAGGCCGTCAAGCACGGGCATCTGCATATCCATGAAAACCAGTGCTGGCGGCGTGCCGTTGCACTGCAGCCGCTCCAGCTGCTGCGCGGCCTGTTGACCGTCTTCGGCGACCACGGCGGTCAGGCCTATGCGCTCGAGCATGGCCGTGATCACGACGCGGTTGATGGCGTTGTCTTCCGCCACCAGCACCATCGCGCCTTGGGTGGTCGGCGGCGGCAACATGCCCTGTGGGCTTGCGGGCACCAGCACGGCTGCGGGCGCCGCAGCAAAGCCCACCTGTACACGGAACCAGAAACGTGCGCCCTGGGCCGGCTGGCTTTGCACCCCGGCGTCGCCGCCCATCAGGCGCGCCAGGCGGCGCACGATGGACAAGCCCAGGCCGCTGCCGCCGTATTCGCGTGTGATGGAGTTGTCAGCCTGCGAGAACGGCATGAAAAGCCGCGCGCTCTGCTCTTGTGACAGGCCGATGCCGGTGTCGGTGACGGAAAATTCCAGCACGGCACCGACTCCGGTCTGCGCTAACTCACGCGCCTCAATGCGCACCTCGCCTTGGGGCGTGAACTTGATCGCATTGCCGACCAGGTTCGACAACATCTGGCGCAGCCGCATGGCGTCTGCGGTGTAACGGGCGTCTTGTGGGCCGATCCAGCCTGAGAGCAGGCGCAGGCCTTGGTTGCGCGCGCATTCGGCGAACAGGCTCTCGATTTCGCGGATCAACTGATGAGGCTCGAAAGACACGGGTGCCAGCTCAAACTTGCCGGCTTCGACTTTGGAAATGTCCAGGATGTCGTTGAGCAGTGTCAGCAGGGTTTGACCCGACTGCACGATGACCAGCGCCGCTTCTTGTCGCGCCGATGAGTCCATGGTGGGCTGTTGCAGCATTTGCGCCATGCCCAGAATGCCGTTCATGGGCGTGCGAATCTCGTGGCTCATGGTGGCCAGGAAGCGGCTCTTGGCCTCGTTGTCGGCATCGGCACGGTCGCGCGCCTGCGCCAGATCCCGTTGCAGCCGCTCGCTGACGGTGAGCGCGATGGCAATGGGGATCCAGACGTTGTACAGAATGCACCAGAGATAGGGCGCGGCGTACAGAGGGCTTGATGCAAAGATCGACTTCGATTCGGTCAGGTTGTATGC
>JAUCDU010000370.1:0-1607 GCA_034674825.1 Giesbergeria sp. | reverse complement strand
AGATGCCGGGTGCCGTCAGCGCAAAGTTGATCAGGCCGAACAGCGCGTGGCGCAGGACGGGGCGCGGCATGGTCAGTTCGCCTTGCATGGAGAACCTTTGGCCGGTGAATCCGGCATTGCCGGCTGCTTTCGCAGGCGAGTTGCCAGAATGACATTGAAGAGTTTGTCAATGACTTCACCTGTCTCCGCCGTGCTGGCTTCGGCAATTTGCCGGACGTCCTGGACAAGAAAGCCCGCGTCTTGCAGCAACGCCGTCACGTCCTGTGCGTGGTAAAGCTTGAACCCGAACTGGGCGAATGGCATTTTCTCGGTGAATGTACGATCCGCAAATGCCATGCAGAGCAGTCCCCCCGGCTTGAGGACGCGGGCAAGCTCGGCCAGTTGCCTGGCCGGGTCGTCCCAGAAGTAGATGGTGTGCACCGTCAGCGCCTTGTCGAAGTGCTGCGCTTCGAAAGGGAGGGATTCGGAGTCTCCCAGCAGAAACCGGACACGCCCGCTTGCGATCAGGCGGGCATGCAGGCTTTGCGCCTGCTGCACCATGTCGCTGGACCAGTCGATGCCGGTGTAGCAGACGTTCTCCCGGTTTCCCACGATTTCGCCGGCGAAAGCGCCGTTTCCAGGCCCGGTTTCCAGAATGCGGTCTCCAGGCCCGATCTGCAAAAGTTCGATGCACTGGCGATTGAGCGTGCCGTGGATCTCGTTCATCTTCCGCGCAGCCTCGACGGCCTGCCCGCCGCTGGGGCAGCGCAATTGCGCTGCCATGTCTTGTGGTGATTGCATTGCCAATTCCTTGTTTTTGATATGCCCTGTTGTTGTCGCGGGCGTTCCTGCCAGCGGATGCCTACATGCGCCAGGTCATCCGCAGGCCAAACTCCCGAGGCGGGCTGTAGATGGTGGTGGTGCCATTGAGAAATCCGAAGGTGTCGTACTGCCTGTTCCCGGCGTTGCGCACATACGCCGACCACTCGGTGCGCCCATGGATGTAGCCCGCCGTCAGGTCGATGACGCCGTACCCAGGCCGGCCATATTGGTTCGCCGCGTCGAGATAAACCTTGCTGGCGCCATTGACGTGGGCCTGGACGTACCAGTCCTGCGGCGCGTCATAGCGCACGCCGAGGTGGCCCGTGATGTCCGGTGCCAGCGGGTTGTGCTTGCCCTGGTAGTCGTTGGCCCCGTCGCGGAACTCGCGAAAGCGGGTGCGGTTCAGCCCCAGTGCGGCCTGAATCTGCCAGCCCGAGCCAAGCAGGTACTGGAACTCCGCATCGATGCCCACGGGGCGTGCCGAGGCCGCATTGGTCAGAAACATCTGGCCCGGCAGGCCGATCTGCTGAACGTGCATGTCGCTCACGTCCATGAGGTAGGCCGAAACGCTGTAGCGAAGCCGCCGGTTCAGCAGCCGCCCCTTGGCGCCCAGCTCGAACGAGCGCACATGCTCCGGCTGATAGCGCCGATAGGCTTCGGGCGCAAAGGCGTTGAAACCGCCTGCGCGAAAGCCGTCGGCAACGCTGGCATAGACCTGAGCATCCTTGTGCCACTGGTATTGCAGCGCAAGCTTG
Source organism: Giesbergeria sp. (assembly GCA_034674825.1). Classification (GTDB taxonomy): domain Bacteria; phylum Pseudomonadota; class Gammaproteobacteria; order Burkholderiales; family Burkholderiaceae_C; genus Simplicispira. Next base: position 51 of record JAUCDU010000370.1, on the reverse strand, counting down.
GGCGAGAAGCGCGTCCATGCCCGCGATTGTTCGCTGCCGCCCTCCAGGGAA
>JAUCDU010000369.1:0-1647 GCA_034674825.1 Giesbergeria sp. | reverse complement strand
CGTTTGAAAAGGCCTGTACGGCGTCTCTGGCGGTGCACCAGCAGGGCATTTGCAGCCATGTGGTGCAGCGCGACGGCTGGCGCCATCTGTGCTGCTATGTGGCTGACAGCCCCGCCGCCGTGCAGGCTGCGTTGACCGTGGCACAGCGTTGTTTGGCCGATGCGCAGGCCCTTGAATTGGCCGTGACGCACGAGCCGGGCTGGGACGACTACCTGGTGTGGCTGGGTCGTTGCTAAGCCTGGCTTGTGCGGTGCCTGCTCATTCCATTTCTAAATCACCCGTGTCGTTGTTGCTTCGCCTTGCCGTGCTGCAGCATTGTCTGCGGCTTCGCGCCTAGACACGAATGATTTGGAAATGGAATCAGTACCGCGTCTGCCCCAGTTCGGCGAACAATTCGCTGTAGATTTTGTGGCGATGGGCGCTGAGCCCGTTGCTGCCTTCGCCCTGTCGCAGGGCTGCCAGTACGCCGCAGCCCGGTTCATGCAGATGGGTGCAGTTGTAGAACTTGCAGTGGCTGGCATGCGCCGCGATGTCGGGCATGCAGCCAGCCAGTTGCATGGGGGCGATGTGCTGCAGTCCAAACTCCTGAAACCCCGGCGAGTCGATCAGCGCCGTGGTGCGCTCCCCGTCCATCCAGTACCAGGTGGTGCTGGTGGTGGTGTGCTTGCCTGAATTCAAGGCCTGTGAGATCTCCCCGGTGAGCACCGTGGCACCCGGCACCAGCAGGTTGATAAGCGTGCTCTTGCCCGATCCCGAGGGGCCCAGCACCAGCGTGGTTTTGCCTTGCAGGTGGCGCACCAGCTCGGCGCGGCTGGTGGCATCGGCCTGCGCCAGGGACAGTGCCAGCACCTCATAGGAGCGGCCTTCGCCCATGTTGCGGTAGGGACGCAAACGCTCCCACGCCCGGGCGAAGGGTTCGGTCAGGTCGCTCTTGTTCAGGGCGATCAGCGGTGTGATGTGCGCGGCCTCGGCTGCAATGAGCGCGCGGGCCAGTTGGCTTTCGGAAAAAACGGGCTCGGCCGCAATGAGGATCAGCACCTGGTCCAGATTGGCCGCAAACGACTTGGTGCGGATCTCATCCTGGCGGTAGAAAAGGTTGCGCCGTTCCTGTACCTTCTCGATCGTGCCCTCGCTGCCCTGCCCGGATGGGGGCGCCTGCCACAGCACATGGTCGCCCACCACAGCCTGGCTTTTCTTGCCACGCGGGTGGCAAATGCGGCGCTCGCCGTCGGGCGACTCGACCATGCAGTGCCGCCCATGGCTGGCAACGATCAGGCCTTCCTGGAGGGTGCTGCGCTCAGCCATGGAAATGCGGCATCGGCATCACGCGACCAAGGCGTCAAAGCGCGCCGCACAGTCAAAGTCGCTGGCCGACAAACCGCCCACATCGTGCGTGTTCAGGCGCACCACGCAGCGGTTGTAATGCACGGACAGATCCGGGTGGTGGTCTTCGGCGTGGGCGATGAAGGCCAGAGCATTCACGAAAGCGATGGTTTCGAAATAGTTGGCGAAGCGGTAGGTCTTTTCGATGGCCACGTTGGCGCCGTCTCCGTGCAGGCTCCAGCCTTCGAGTTGGGCCAGTTTTGCTACTATTTCTGTAGCTGTCAGCGCTTTACGGGTAAGCGTTGACCAGTCTTTTTTCTTCAA
>JAUCDU010000368.1:0-1684 GCA_034674825.1 Giesbergeria sp. | reverse complement strand
TCGGTGACGCGGCTGACCGTCTGGTGGATCAGCTTGGCAATTTCGCGGGCTGCCAGCGACGACTTCTCCGCCAGCTTGCGCACTTCGTCGGCCACCACCGAAAAGCCTACGCCTTGCTCCCCCGCACGCGCCGCCTCGATGGCCGCGTTGAAGGCCAGCAGATGGGTCTGGCTGGAGATTTCGCTGATCGTGTCCACGATTTCGTGGATGTCAGACGACGAGCGTTCAATGGCAATGATGGCGTCACGCGAGCGGCGCACCAGCTCGCTGCCCTCGCCCGCCTCGCGCTGCGTCTGCTCGGCCAGCTCGGTGGAGCGGCCTGCGCTGCGCGCCAGCCGCTTGATCGATTCCGTCATCGCGCGCAGCACCTCGGTGATGTCATGCACCTTTTGCGCCACCGCACGCTCGCGCTGCACCTGGGCGGTAATGTCCGTCGAATATTTGACCACTTTGTAGGGCCTGCCATCGACATCGAGGATGGGGTTGTAGGTGGCCTGGATCCAGACCTCTGCCCCGTGCTTGCCGATGCGGCGATAGCGCGCGCTCTGGAACTTGCCCTCGCCCAGATCGGCCCAGAAGTCGCGGTACGTCTGGCTTTGCACCAGGCCAGGCTCGCAGAACATGCTGTGATGCTGCCCCCGAATTTCCGCCAGGGTGTAGCCCATGGTGCGCAGAAAGTTCGGGTTGGCGGTTTGCACGTTGCCCTCCATATCGAACTCGATGACCGCTTGCGACAAGCCAATGGCATCGATCTTGCCCTTGGTCTCCGCAGCGGTGTTCATGTCGTTCGTGATGTCCACGGCGAACTTGACCACCTTGTACGGTTTGCCGGTGACATCCAGAATGGGGTTGTACGAGGCCTGGAGCCATATCTCCTGGCCGTCTTTCGACAGGCGGCGAAAGCGCCCGGCAATAAACTCGCCCCGGCCCAGTCGCTCCCACAAATTCGCATACTCGCTGGAATTCGCAAACCCGGGCTGGCAGAACATGCGATGGTGCTGACCAAGAACCTCGTCGCGCCCATAGCCAAAGGTGTTCAGAAAATTGGCGTTGGCGTCCAGAATATGGCCCGCAAGGTCGAACTCGATCACGGCCTGCACCCGATGGATCGCCGCGATCTTGCCCTCAAAATCTGCCTGCTGAACCCGCTGCGCGGTAATGTCGGTGGCCAGTTTGACCACGCCCACCGTCCGGCCTTCGGCATCACGCACCGGGTTGTAAGAGGCCTGCAACCAGACCTGCTTGCCCGCCTTGGTGATCCGCAAAAACACCTCCTCGCGCACCTGTCCGGCGCGCAGCCCTTCCCACAGCGCCCGGTACGAATCGCTGCTCGTCACCTCGGGGGGACAGAACATGCGGTGGTGCTGGCCCAGAACCTCATCGGCGGTGTAGCCCATCAAATCCAGAAAAAGGCCATTGGCCCGCTGCACCCGGCCATCCAGGTCAAACTCGATGACGGCTTGCACATGTTCCAGGGCCGCCAGCAAGGCCGCCGTGCGCGCAGCTTCCAGGGGGGCGGTGGAGAGTGTTTCTGTAGAAGTATTCATGGGGGTGTTGTTTTGGCAAAACGCCGCTCGGCAATCCGTTTTTTCGGGTCGTTCAGGGTCGGCAACACCGGGGGAGCACGACCGCCGATCGCATGCACCGGAGCCGAAACTGCAACCAGATGCAACGGCGCAATAAG
>JAUCDU010000367.1:0-1754 GCA_034674825.1 Giesbergeria sp. | reverse complement strand
CCAATTTCATCCAAAAAACCAGCCCACCTCGCACCACCCCCAGCACCAGACTCGCCACCGACGCACACTGGCCCTGCCGCGCAGGTGCAAAGGCCCACGCCTGACGCCAACCACCCACCTCAAACCGCCAATCGAAGCTTCAGCGCAGTGCTGATGCTTTGGCCGATCTACCCAACCACCCACCAGGAGCCACACCATGACAGTCAAAGCCTATGGCGCCCACGCCGGCGACCAACCCCTAGCACCCATGGACATCACCCGCCGCGCCCCCGGCGCGCAGGACGTGCAAATTGCCATCGACTACTGCGGCGTCTGCCACTCTGACCTGCACACCGTGCGCGCCGAATGGGGCGGCACCAAGTTCCCCTGCGTGCCCGGCCACGAAATCGTCGGCCGCGTGACCGCGCTGGGCGAGCAGGTGTCCACGCTGAAAGTGGGCGACCTGGTGGGCGTGGGCTGCATGGTCGACAGCTGCCGCCACTGCGCCGAATGCGAAGACGGGCTGGAGAACTACTGCGACCACATGGTCGGCACCTACAACGGCAAAACGCCCGACGCGCCCGGCCACACGCTGGGCGGCTATGCGCAGCAAATCGTGGTGGACCAGCGCTATGTCCTGCACATCCGCCACCCCGAGGCGCAACTGGCCGCCGTCGCCCCGCTGCTGTGCGCCGGCATCACCACCTACTCGCCGCTGCGGCACTGGAAGGTGGGGCCCGGCCACAAGGTTGGCGTGGTCGGCATCGGCGGCCTGGGCCACATGGGCTTGAAACTGGCGCACGCCATGGGCGCGCATGTGGTGGCCTTCACCACCTCGGAATCGAAGCGCGAAGCGGCGCTGGCGCTGGGCGCTGACGAAGTGGTGGTCTCCACCAACCCCACAGAGATGAAGGCCCACGCCAAAAGCTTTGACTTCATCCTGAACACCGTCGCCGCGCCGCACAGCCTGGACCCGTTTCTGAGCCTGCTCAAGCGCGACGGCACCATGACATTGGTCGGCGCGCCCGCCTCGCCCCACCCTGCCCCGCAGGTGTTCAACCTGATCGGCAAACGCCGCAGCCTGGCCGGCTCCCTGATTGGCGGCATCCCCGAAACCCAGGAGATGCTGGATTTCTGCGCCGAGCACGGCATCGTGTCGGATATCGAGATGATCAAGGCGGGCGAAATCAATGAGGCTTATGAACGCATGATCAAGGGCGATGTGAAGTACCGGTTTGTGATTGATTGCGGGAGTTTGGGCGGGTAGTTGGCCGCTTCAGGGGTTCGACCCAGCTGAACGCAGCGCTCGTGCTGCAAGGGGTGGGTGACTGAAATCGACCCATTGCGGCCGGCCAATGTCTCCAACGCAACGACTGCTATACAGCGGAGCCGGTCATTCAAAACGCTCCGTCATCTTTTGGGGAACGACTTTTTTGCCGCCTAGAATCAGGTCAAAGCGATCTTCAGTGCTTCTCGGAACTTGCGTACCTGAATAAATCTCAGGTAAAACCGCCACAAGCAAGGCTACCAGCCACTTTCATGAAGAATTCATGACCAGTTTCTCCCGCAGCACCCAGATAGATCCGCAGATTTTACAGATTACATCATGTTGGGTAGCTAGAAATGCCGTCGAGAAAAATTAAAGAAGCCAATAGCGCCGTCGAAAGCAAGTCACTGAATCGAGGCCTGCACGCCGCGAAAGCGGCTAAGCAAGACGAGTTTTATACCCAGTACGTTGACATTCAAAAAGAGGTCGAGTCCTACCTCGAATTCGA
>JAUCDU010000366.1:0-1763 GCA_034674825.1 Giesbergeria sp. | reverse complement strand
CGGCATGGGCTATGGCGTGTGGCTGCACGGTGAAGGGGTCGGCGCAGGCATGTTGATGGCGGCGGAGTTGTCGCGGCGTCTGGGACTGGTCGATGCCGCGTTTTGCGACCGCCTTCGGTCGCTGGTGGCGCGGGCCGGCCTGCCCGTGCGCGCGCCGGTGTTGGACGCGCAAGACAACGCCGGGCGTTACCTGGAGCTGATGCGGGTGGACAAGAAGGCGCAGGCAGGCGAGATTCGTTTCGTACTGATCGATGGTCCAGGCACGGCTGTCGTGCGCAGTGCCCCGGATGCCTTGGTGCGTGAGGTGATTGACGCCTGCTGCGCCGACGCCTAAGACGAACCTATAGCGATATTCGGATTGCTATAAAATAAATAGCTTGCGGCGTAAGCTGGATAAGCGCGAAGGGCACAATTGGCTGATATTTTTGGCTTGGCACCCTATGCCTGCCACGCCGCAGAGACGCGAGGCCGCCGCCATGCAGAGGAGCCCGCACCTACGCGCAGCGACTACCAGCGTGACCGCGACCGCATCGTGCACTCGTCGGCCTTCCGGCGTCTGGTGTACAAGACGCAGGTGTTCCTCAACCATGAGGGCGACCTGTTCCGCACGCGGCTCACGCATTCACTTGAGGTGGCGCAATTGGCGCGCTCGGTGGCGCGGTCGCTGCAGCTCAACGAAGACTTGGTCGAGGCCATCGCCTTGGCGCACGACCTGGGGCACACGCCCTTTGGCCATGCCGGGCAGGATGCTCTGAACGATTGCATGCGAGGCCATGGCGGTTTCGAGCACAACCTGCAAAGCTTGCGCGTGGTGGACAAACTCGAGCTGCGCTACCCGCAGTTTGCGGGCATCAACCTCAGCTTCGAGACGCGCGAAGGCATTCTCAAACACTGTTCACGCACGAACGCCCAAACTCTGGAGGCCGAAGAGCCGGGCGGTGTCGGTGCGCGCTTCCTGCTGCAACACCAACCCAGCCTGGAGGCGCAGCTGGCCAATCTGGCGGACGAAATCGCCTACAACGCCCACGACATCGATGACGGAGTGCGTTCGGGGCTGATCACGCAAGAGCAGCTCCTGCAGGTGCCGCTGTTTGCGCGCTACCGGCAGGAGGCACTTGCCGAGCACGCTTCTCTCCGTCTGCCGGACAACCAGCGTCGGCTGCTCTACGACACCATACGCCGCATGCTCAGCGCGCAGGTCTACGACGTCATCGCAGCGACGCAGGTGGCGCTGGAGCGGGAGAATCCGGGCACGGTCGACGACGTACGTCTGGCCAAAACCTTGGTCTGTTTCAGCCCGCAGATGCGTCAGGAATCGCAAGCGCTCAAGCGCTTTCTTTTTGACAATCTGTACCGACATCCGCAGGTTGTTGCCATGACGGGAAATGCGCAGGTGGTGGTCCGCGAGCTGTTCCATGCCTATCGCGAAGCACCGCAGACCATGAAGCCCGGCTACGCCGCTCGCGCAGCTGCAGCGCCGCAGCAGTGTGAGCGGGTGGTCGCCGATTTCATCGCCGGCATGACCGATCGCTTTGCAGCGGCGGAACACGAACGCCTCACCGGCCGCAGGGTGCTGGCCTGAGCATCCCGGCACCGCCGCGTCTGGGCGCACCGCAGGTCAGGACGGGGCGGTCTCGCGGGCGAAGGTGACGATGTGGTCGGCCTGCACGCGCACGCCTATCCACTCCCCAACTGCATGATCGTGGTGGCTGGGCACATGGGCTTGCAACTGCAGTCCGCCTTGCATCTGCAACGTGTACAGA
>JAUCDU010000365.1:0-1770 GCA_034674825.1 Giesbergeria sp. | reverse complement strand
GAACCGCCTGCCCGACAGTGTGGAGCGGCGTGGTGCTGACGGCAGCTTTGAGCGCGTGGCGGTGCGTAGGCTGGTGCCTGGCGATGTAGTGCGGGTGCTGCCGGGCGAGGCCTTTCCGGGCGACGGCAGCATTACCGAAGGCACCACACGGGTAGACGAGGCGCTGCTCACGGGCGAGTCCGTGCCCCTGGCGCGTGGCGTGGGTGACACAGTGGCAGCGGGCAGTTACAACCTGCAGTCGGCAGTGTTGGTGCAGGTGAAACAGGTCGGGGCTGAGACGCGGTTTGGCCAGATCGTGTCCCTGATGGAAAGCGCCTCGCTGCAAAAACCCCGCCTGGCGCGCATTGCGGACCAGGTTGCGCGCCCATTCTTGGTGCTGGTGCTGCTGGCAGCAGGGGCCGCCGCATTGTGGTGGTGGCCTACCGATCCCAGCCATGCCTTGATGGTGGCGGTTTCAGTGCTGATCGTGACCTGCCCCTGCGCCTTGTCGTTGGCGACACCCGTGGCCATGCTGTCGGCTGCTGGGGCCTTGGCGCGCCAGGGCGTGCTGGTGCGCAACCTGCAGGGGCTGGAAGCCCTTGCGTCCATTGATACCGTGGTGTTTGACAAGACGGGTACGCTCACCCGCGACGGCATGGCCGTGCGCGGCGTGCATGGCAAGGCGGAACTGGCCGCCGACGAAGCACTGGCGCTGGCGGCTGCGTTGGCGCGCCATTCGCTGCACCCTGTTTCGCGCGCCCTGGTGGCTGAAGCCACGCGCCGCAAGCTTGAGAACTCTGCGCGTTGGTCATTCGATGAAGTGCAGGAAGAGGCAGGCGCCGGGCTGAGCGCCCTGGTGCACAGCGCCGACGGGGCGGGTACCGCACGGCGCCTGCTGTTGGGTTCGGCGCGCCACGTGGGGCGTGCTGCTGCGCAGGAGCCTGGAGCTCTCCAGCAAGTGTTTTTGGCCTGGCAGCAGGAGGGTCAGGTGCCGCAGCAACTGGCTGTTTTTGACCTGAGTGAAGACTTGCGCCCCGAAGCCGCAGCTGTCATGAATGCTCTGCGCGAGGCGGGCATTGGCGTGCAATTGCTCTCGGGCGACCGTGCGCCTGCCGTGGCGCGGCTGGCGGCGCAGGCGGGCATTGCACGATGGCAGGGCGATTGCTCACCCCAAGACAAACTCGATGCGCTGCTGCGCCTGCAAGAGCAAGGCCACCGCAGCGCCATGGTGGGCGATGGGTTGAATGACGGGCCGGTGCTTGCCGGAGCGCATGTATCGTTCGCCTTTGGCCGCGCGGTGCCTCTGGCGCAATCGCGCTCTGATTTTGTGGTGTTGGGCGATGATCTTTCGCTCGTGCCCCAGGCCATTGACCTGGCCCGGCGTACTTTGCGTGTGGTACGCCAGAACCTGTGGTGGGCCGCAGGGTACAACGCATTGTGCGTGCCGCTGGCGATTGCGGGCTATATGCCTGCCTGGCGGGGCTGGGCATGGCGCTCAGTTCGCTGCTCGTCGTTCTCAATGCAGCGCGCCTGACATCGCCCCTGGCGGCTCTTCCGGGCGTTGCCGGTTCGAGCCCAACTGCCCTGTCGGCCGCCTCTGTAGCGGCCCAACCTGCCTGATACGTGGAGATTGACGCTATGGACATTCTTTATCTCCTGATTCCTTTGTCAGTAGCGCTGGTTTTACTGATTTTGCTGGGGCTGTGGTGGGCTGTTTATCGCGGGCAGTTCGAAAACGTCGAGCAAGAGGGCGAGCGGATTCTTCGGGACGGTTGACGCGCGTCAATATGT
>JAUCDU010000364.1:0-1782 GCA_034674825.1 Giesbergeria sp. | reverse complement strand
GCCACGCAATTGGACATTGAAGGCTGGAATGTGCTCGAAGGCTTCGAGGGCGACCCCGACGCTGCCGCGCAGCGCAACCACACCGGCGGCTGGCGCGCGCGCGGTCTGCCCTGGCGGCAGACCTGAAGCCGTTTTACTGCGGCGGAATGCGCAGTTTCTGACCCGGATAGATCTTGTCCGGGTCGCTCAGCATGGGCTTGTTGGCTTCGAAGATCTTTGGGTACTTGCCGGCGTCGCCGTAGTACTTTTTGGCGATGGCCGACAGCGTGTCACCGCGCACCACGTCGTGGTACTGCGCTTCGGGCGCGGGCGCCGATACCGTCATCCGGTTGTTCACCTGCTTGACGCTGGCAACGTTGCCGCAGCACAGGGTGACTTTCTCGAGCGCTTCTTGCGACGGCGCCTGGCCGCTGACGTTCACCGTGCCGGTGGTGCCGTCGTACTCGACATGCACGCCCTCGACGCCCAGCTTTTGCGTGGCAATGTAGGCCTCAATGGCGCGCGCAGCCTTGGCGTTGAGCTCGTCCAGCGATGGCTTGGACGCCGGGTCGGTGGCTGCCTTGGCGGCGGCCGCCTCGACTTCCTTGCCGCCAAAGAGTTTTTCGCCGGCTTCCTTGATAAAACTGAAAAGACCCATGGTGTGCCCCTGTTATGGTGTGATTCGGATGCTGCAGCACAGGCAGTGCGCAGTCCCGTCACCATACCTGCTGCGGTGTACGCGGCAATGTGGGATAAAGCCGCAACTGCGCTGCGTTAGCCGGTGCAAGGCATGCCCGGCGCCCTGTCGCCTGCGCGCCGTGCATTCCTTCAGAAACTCCGCATAATTCCTTTCATGACCTTTCTCGCGATCGACGTGGGCAACACCCGGCTGAAGTGGGCCCTGTACGAAGCGCCCACGCCGGGGGCTGCGCTGCTGGCCCAGGGGGCCGAATTCCTGGACCATATCGAGCGCCTTGCCGAAGGCGCCTGGGCGCAGCTGCCGCATCCGACACAGATGCTGGGCTGTGTGGTGGCCGGGGACGCCGTAAAGCGCCGCGTTGACGAACAAATGGAGCTCTGGGACGTGTCGCCGCAGTGGGTCGTCTCCAGTGCGCAGGAAGCGGGCCTCACCAACGGCTACGACCACCCGACGCGCCTGGGGTGCGACCGCTGGGTCGCCATGATTGGCGCGCGCCACCACATGCTGGCGCAGGGCCCTGCAAGGCCGCTGGTGGTGGTGATGGTCGGTACCGCGGTGACAGTCGAAGCCATTGACGCGCAAGGCCGGTTTCTCGGCGGCTTGATCCTGCCCGGCCACGGCATCATGCTGCGCGCGCTCGAATCGGGCACCGCCGGGCTGCATGTGCCCACCGGCGAGGTCTGCCTCTTTCCCACCAACACCAGCGACGCGCTGACCAGCGGCGGCACCTATGCCATCGCCGGCGCGGTAGAGCGCATGGTGCAACACGTCATCGCGCACTGCGGCAGCGAGCCCGCCTGCATGATGACGGGCGGCGCCGGCTGGAAAATGGCCCCCAGTATGGGCCGCCCGTTTGAGCTGGTAGACAACCTGATTTTCGACGGCCTGCTCCAGATCGCCGCCCGGCGTTTCGCCTGAGCGCTGCCTGTAGCGACAGAAAGCTGGCTGGTCCCAAACCAGCGACCACCGCGCAAGGGCCGCCCCGCCGCGCTGGTGGTGTCACCCTTGCCGCTGCGTAGCGATGCAAGAGAAGGGGCTGAGGGCCGCGGCTCCAAGCCTGCCTGCGCAGGCTTGGACGGCTCCGAAGAGCTGCCGCCTCTGGC
>JAUCDU010000363.1:0-1789 GCA_034674825.1 Giesbergeria sp. | reverse complement strand
CGAGTCCCTGCTGGAGGACCTCAGCGACCTGTTCCGCCACGCGCTGGTCGAGCAAGGCGAATCGGTCACGCTGGCCGAAGAACTGGTGCTGGCGCGGCGCTACATCGCGATCGAGCAGGTGCGCTTTGGCGAGCGCCTGCAGGTGCAGTGGCAGATCGACCCACGCGCCGGCAATGCGCTGCTGCCGCCGCTGCTGTTGCAGCCGCTGGTGGAAAACGCCGTCAAACACGGGGTGGAGCCGAGTAGCTGGGGCGGCCGGCTGCGCGTCTGCACCGAGCTGCGCGGCAGCCGGGTGGTGGTGCGCATCACCAACACCATTCCGGCGGAGCGCGCCCGCACCGGCCAAACGACGCCGGGGCATGGGATTGCCCTTGCCAATGTGCGGGCGCGACTGGCCCTGCTGCACGATGTGCAGGCCGAGTTCAGCGCGGGAGAGCGCGGCGGACTCTATGAGGTGCGGCTCTCCATCCCGCCGGTTCGGCCGAGCCACACATTGACCAACGCCCGCACGGGCAAAGCGGGACGCGCGCAATGAACATCCTGATCGTGGACGACGAAGCCCTGGCGCGCCGACGCCTCACAACACTGCTGGCCGACTGCCCCGCCGCGCCGGCGCACCGGGTGAGCGAGGCCGCCAGCAGCGCCGAGGCACTGGCGCTGCTGGCGCCGGGCGACGGCCGCGGTTTCGACCTGGTGCTGCTCGACATCCACATGCCGGGCCTCGACGGCCTGGCGCTGGCGCACCGCTTGCGCGCCCTTGCCTTTCCACCTGCCATCGTGTTCGTCACGGCGCATGCGGAGCACGCCGTCAGTGCCTTCGAGCTGGAGGCGGTCGACTACCTGACCAAACCGGTGCGCCTCGAGCGCCTGCAGCAAGCCTTGGCCAAGGCGCTGCGCCAGAGCGACCGCACCAGCCGGCTGTCAGTCGCCGCAGCAGCACCCGCAGCGCCTGGCGAGAGCCTGCTGATTCAGGACCGGGGCCGCACCGAGCGCGTGCCACTCACCGAGGTGCTGCTGTGCAAGGCCGAGCTGAAATACGTCACCTTGCGCACCGCAGCGCGCAGCTACGTGCTCGACAGCACTCTGGCCGAGCTCGAAACGCGCCATGCCGACCACTTCATGCGCGTGCACCGCAATGCACTGGTCGCACGCAGCGCCGTGCGCGCGCTGGAGCGCAGCTTTGACGCCGTGGAGGGCGAGGGCTGGGCGGTGCGCCTGGCAGGCCTGACCGATACGGTTCCCGTCTCGCGCCGACAGGTGGGCGCGGTGCGCGACACCATTGCGGGTCATTAGCTATACTATTTATAGCTGCTAACGCTTATTCAATAAGCGCTAGCGGTTGTTTTTATCGAAATTCCGGCGAAAAATCAGAGCAGCCGCACCGGAATGCCGCGCGCCGCCATGGCCTGCTTGGCTTGCTGCACCGTAAATTCACCGTAGTGAAAGATGCTGGCCGCGAGCACCGCGTCGGCACCGCCGATTTCAATGCCGTCGCACAGGTGCTCGAGCGTGCCAACGCCGCCCGAGGCGATTACCGGCACGCCGACCGCGTCGCTCACCGCGCGCGTCAGTTCCAGATCAAAACCGGCCTTGGTGCCGTCGCGGTCCATGCTGGTGAGCAAAATTTCGCCAGCGCCACGCGCCGCCATGTCGCGCGCCCAGGCCACGGCGTCAAGCCCCGTGTTCTTGCGCCCGCCGTGGCTGTACACATCCCAGCCCGCGCCTCGATCTGCCAGGTCCTCGCCCTGGCGGCGCTTGGCGTCGATGGCCACCACGATGCACTGGGCGC
>JAUCDU010000362.1:0-1797 GCA_034674825.1 Giesbergeria sp. | reverse complement strand
CTTTGATCATGCTCGATGTGCTGGTGGTCTGGTTGCTATGGATGCGCTGGGTGGGTCGGCAAGCGGCCCGGGCCGAAATTTCCCGCACTGCCCATGCGATCTAATTCTTTGCCGCTGTTTCTGTTGCTGTCGCTGGCCGGGCTGCTGTGCCTGATGCCGGTGTGGTATTTTTTTCTTGCGCCTTGGCTGGCCGTTCCAGTGTTTTACATGGCGGGCGAGGCTTTATCCAACTTGTTCCATTGGGTGGTGATTTACCAGCCCACAGGAACCCAGGCGACGCTGTTGACCAGCTTGCAGTTCATTGCCGAACAAGGGCAGGGCCGATCGGGCAAGCTGGCGCCGGTGGTGGAGTATCGAATCCATGGTTATGGCCTGGTGATGCTGTGGGCCATGTTGCTTGCTTCACGCCCTGCGGCACTGGTGCAAAAACTGTTGCTGGGAACCGGGGCTATGTTGGTTGTTTCGGCTGTGAGCGTGGCGCTGCAATGGCTCAATGAAGTTTTCAATCGCTCCGGCGCCCATGTGCTTGCGCAAACCCGGGCGCCCACTTGGCTGGTGGAGGCGGTGGAATTTGGTTTCCACTTCAACCTTTTTATTTTTACCGCTCTCGCACCCGTTCTTTTGTGGGTGCTGATGAACCGCCCGTTTGTGCAGGCTTTGTGGAGTGATGCAATGGTTGTGCCGCCACGGGCAGCACGTTCAGATCAACCTGAGTAGTACGACAAGACGCGGCAACAACGCCCAGAAGAGTTTTGTGAGTCGCTCTAACGCAGCACCAGCACCGGGATGTGCGAATGCGTCAGCACATGCTGTGTCTCGCTGCCCAGCAGCAAGCGCTTGATACCTTTGCGGCCATGTGAGGCCATCACGATCAGGTCGCACTTGTGTTTCTTGGCAGCGGCAATCACGGCCTCGGCTACCAGGTCGGACTTGGCCACTATGGCCTTCACCGTCAGGCCCTGGGTTTCGCCTTTGTCTTTGATAGCGTCGACCATGGCTTGCGCAGCATCGCTCCATTGCTTCTCGATGCGGCGAATATCGCTGGCGTCTACGGGCAGGCCCCCTTCAAAGTAGCTGCGTGGGTAGCGGGGAACCACTTTCAGCGCGATCACGGTCGCTCCCGTGAGCGCGGCGAGCGAGAGGCCGCTTTCCACGGCTTTGTCAGACAGCTCCGAGCCGTCGGTGGCAATCAGGATGCGTTTGTACATAAGGGCTCCTTGGGTGGCAATGCTTTGATTAAAGTAAAAAGTTCGGTTTTTGAGTTGATTCAAGTCAATCAATTCCAGGTGCAAAGACGGTAAGCTTGCGCCATGTCAATGATTTCCATAACGGCTCCGGATACGCGAGAGGCGTCGGCTGTCTCGTTCGTGCCGTTTTTGCCTGTCGGACCGGGCGCGGAAACGCTGCTCGACGACCCGCAGGAGTGGGCGTCGTTTGGCCGCCAGTGCGCCGACACGGCGCAGCAGGGCGGGGCATGGGAGTCGCATGTCGTCGTCAAGGGCATGCATTGCGCTACCTGTGCGCTGACCATCGAAGAAGCCTTGCGTGCCGTCCCCGGTGTGGCGCAGGCCGAAGTCAGCGCCGCAACGCAGCGCGCCCGCGTGGTGTGGCAGCCCGGTCAGGTGCTGCCTTCGCAGTGGCTTGCCGCGGTGCGCAAGGCCGGTTATCAGGCCTTGCCGGCCATGGACGCCATGGCGCGTGAGCAGCGCGTGCGCGAGCACCGCCAGGCCCTGTGGCGCTGGCTGGTGGCCGGGTTCTGCATGATGCAGGTCATGATGTACGCATGGCCTGCCTACA
>JAUCDU010000361.1:0-1807 GCA_034674825.1 Giesbergeria sp. | reverse complement strand
TTTCCCGACGGTTCAATGATTATCGGCAGCCCGGCCAAATTCGTGCGTCAGCTCACTCCCGAGCAAATCCAAGGGCTGCGCGCCAGCGCGCAGCATTACATCGACAACGCCCGCCGTTTTCGCACGGGCCTGCGCCGGCTGGACCAGGCTTGAATCGGCACGCGCATGTCTGAACTGCACAAATTCCTTTTTGAAGGCCTGCCGGTACGCGGCGCCATCGTCCGCCTGACGGACGCCTGGCGCGAGATGCTGGCGCGCCGCGCGGCCAACACCACCAGCGGCGCCTACCCGGTCCCCGTGCAAGAGCTGCTCGGCGAGATGGCGGCGGCCGGCGTGCTGATGCAATCGTCCATCAAGTTCAACGGCGCGCTGGTGCTGCAGATTTTTGGCGATGGGCCGGTGCGCCTGGCCGTGGCCGAGGTGCAGTCCGACCTGTCGCTGCGCGCCACGGCAGCCATCACGGGCGATGTATCCGAAGACGCGGGCCTGGCGGCACTGGTGAACGTGGCAGGGGGCGGGCGCTGCGCGATCACGCTGGACCCCAAAGACCGGTTTCCGGGCCAGCAGCCGTACCAGGGTGTGGTGCCGCTGGTCGATACACACGACCGGCCGCTCGCCAGCATGAGCGAGGTGCTGGCGCAGTACATGCGCCAGTCCGAGCAGCTTGAAGCCACGCTGGTGCTGGCATCCAACGACCAGGTCGCGGCCGGCCTGCTGGTGCAGCGCATGCCGGTGCAGGGCGAAGCCAATCTGGCGGGTGCGGCGGGCGAATCGCTTGCTCACGGCGCTGACGAGGAATACAACCGCATTGCCACCCTGGCTGCCAGCCTTACGCGCGAAGAGCTGTTGACGCTGGACGTGGACACCGTGCTGCGCCGCCTGTTCTGGGAAGAAAGCCTGGCCCGCTTCGAGCCGCAGCAGGGTGCGCTGGGCCCGCGCTTTGCCTGCTCGTGCAGCCGCGAGCGCGTGGGCCGCATGCTCGAAACCCTGGGGCGCGCCGAGGCCGAGAGCATCCTGGCCGAGCAAGGCCAGATCGAGGTCGGTTGTGAATACTGTGGCCAGCAATACCGATTCGACGCGGTGGATGCTGCGCAGATTTTTGCCGCCGCCCCGGTGCTCCAGCCGCCGGTGCCGCCCGTGGTGCAGTAGGGGGCGACGCCAGCAAGGCGCAGAATTTGCATAAAAATAGCTGCTAACGCTTATCCAGTAAGCGTTAGCAGCTATTATTTTTGATAGTTATACACGCCGCTAAGGCAGGTACTGCACCAGGATTTCGTTGGGTTTGACCATGCCCAGCTCGCTGCGCGCTTTCTCTTCCACCATGTCCAGGCCTTCGCGCAGATCCTGCACTTCGGAGGCCAGCCGCTGGTTCGACTCTGCAGCCGCCTCATTGGCATCGTTTTGCGTACGCAGTTGCTGCTGCATGCCGTTCACGCGCAGCACACTGCCGCGCCCGAACCACAGCTGCGCCTGCAGCACGGCCAGCAGTGCGACCAGCACGACCGTGACGATGCGTGAGCCCATGGCGAAGCGCGGCAGCCCTGCGCCGGTTTAGCGCAGGTTGTAGAACGCGCGGCGGCCGGGGTAGTGGGCGATGTCGCCCAGGTCTTCCTCGATGCGCAGCAATTGGTTGTACTTGGCCATGCGGTCCGAGCGCGACAGCGAGCCGGTCTTGATCTGGCCTGCGTTGGTGCCGACAGCGATGTCGGCAATCGTGCTGTCCTCGGTCTCGCCCGAGCGGTGGCTGATGACTGCGGTGTAGCCGGCGCGCTTGGCCATCTCGATGGCGGCAAAGGTCTCGGTCAGG
>JAUCDU010000360.1:0-1852 GCA_034674825.1 Giesbergeria sp. | reverse complement strand
CTGTTTGCCCACACCTTCCCGCAGCAGGGCATCGAAGTGCGCTTTGCCGACCCGACCAAGCCGGCGAGCTTTGCCACCATGATCGACGATCGCACCAAGGCGATCTTCTGCGAATCCATCGGCAACCCACTGGGCAACGTGACCGACATCGCGGCGCTGGCCAAGGTGGCACACGACGCGGGCATTCCGCTGATCGTCGACAACACCGTGCCCAGCCCCTACCTGTGCCGCCCGATCGAGCACGGCGCCGATATCGTGGTGCACGCGCTCACCAAGTACATGAACGGCCACGGCAACAGCATTGGCGGCATTATTGTGGACAGCGGCAAATTCCCCTGGGCCGAGCACAAAGAGCGCTTCAAGCGCCTGAATGAGCCTGACGTCAGCTACCACGGCGTGGTCTACACCGAAGCCCTGGGCGCCGCCGCCTACATCGGCCGCGCACGCGTCGTGCCGCTGCGCAACATGGGCGCTGCGATCTCGCCGTTCAACGCCTGGCTGACACTGCAAGGCATCGAAACCCTGCCGCTGCGCATGGACCGTACCTGCGAGAACAGCCTGGCGCTGGCCAAGTTCCTGCAAAGCCACCCCAAGGTGGAGTGGGTGCGTTACGCCGGCCTGCCCGACCACCGCGACCACGAGCTGGTCAAGCGCCAGATGGGTGGACGCGCGTCCGGTATTTTGTCGTTCGGCCTCAAAGGCAGCGACGCCGACCCGCGTGCTGCCGGCGCGCGCTTCCTGGACGCGCTGGGCCTGTTCACGCGCCTTGTGAACATTGGCGACGCCAAGTCGCTCGCCACGCATCCGGCTTCGACCACCCACCGCCAGCTCGATGCCTCCGAGATGGAAAAGGCCGGCGTGAGCGAAAACATGGTGCGTCTGTCGGTCGGCATCGAGCACATCGACGACCTGCAAGCCGATCTGGCACAGGCGCTGGACAAGGTCTGAGCCTTGGTGCGGAGGCCGAAAATCAGGGTGGTTTTTGGCCTCCAGCGCTTATATTGAAAGGGTTTTTTGCTCTTTATTCGCTAGCAAATCACCGTATGCGCTGGATCACGAAGCAGCGCCAAAGGCCTGCGATGATAGGCACCCCACTACCTGCCGCGCCCTGGGCGCCCTTCGTGTCTTGATACATCGGCGCTTCCTGCTTTCATCCTTGCACGCCTTGCGTTGCCTTCTGGCCGCGCTGGCACTGACGAGCGCTGGCGCAGCGCTCGCCGATGTGGACGCTCCAGCAGCCCCTGCGAACCGCACGCTGGACGTGACCCAGACCACTGCGGCGCGGCTGTTGGTCACGCCCTGGTTTGACGTGCTGGAAGACCCGGCCGGCACGCTTGAGTTCGACCAGATACGCACACGCGCGATGGCCGAGCGCTTCGCGCCCAGCGGCCATGCGGGCACCGCCTTGAACTACGGCATCACGCCGTCTGCCTGGTGGTTGCGATTGCGGCTGGCAAACCCCGGCGATACGGCGCTTGAGCGCTTGTTGGAAGTGGCCCATGCGCGCCTGTCGCACCTGAACTTCTATGCACCGCAAGGCGATGGTGGCTACCGCGCCATCGAAACGGGAACCACCGCGCCCTTTGCCAGCCGCGGCTATCCCCATCGGCACTTCGTGTTCAGCGTCACGCTGGCGCCCCACTCCGAGCAAACGCTGTATCTGCGCGTGGCGTCCACCACTGCGTTTATCGTCCCGGCGCGGCTGTGGGAACCGACCGCATTTCACGCCTACGAACGCAGCGACTACGCGGTGCAGGCCTGGTACTTCGGCATGGCGGCCGCCATGGTGCTGTTCAACCTGCTGCTGTTCGTGCGCCTGCGGGACTGGCTGTACCTGCAGTACGTGGCATTT
>JAUCDU010000359.1:0-1875 GCA_034674825.1 Giesbergeria sp. | reverse complement strand
GTTCAGCGCGGCTTCGTCGATGGCGTTGACCACCTGGGCGTTGATCATGTCGCGCTCTTCAAAGGTCTTGTCCAGTTCCAGCTTGCCGATCACGCTGCGCAGCGAGGTTTGTGCAAGCTGCGTGACAGCGACGATGTAATTGCTCGAGCCGTAGCTCGCGCGCATCGGGTCGGTCACCTGAAAGTACAGAATACCGTCCACTTGCAGTTGCGTGTTGTCACGCGTGATGCAGACCTGGCTGGGCACGTCGAGCGGGATTTCCTTCAGGCTGTGCTTATAGGCCACGCGGTCCACGAACGGAACCAGAAAATTCAGACCCGGTGTGAGTGTGCCGGCGTATTTGCCCAGGCGCTCTTTCACCCAGGCGTTTTGCTGCGGTACCACCTTGATCGATCGCACGATGAAGATGAAGGCAATGACGAGAACAACGATAGCGACTTCCATGAGGAATCCCTTTATTGATATTTGTATTTCTGAAGCTTATGCAGGGTCCACCAGCAGCCTGCTGCCCACCAATTCGGCGACCCGGTGCATGCCAACGCTCGGTGTGACGCCTGGCCGGTGCACTGCGGTCCAGGAGGCGCCCCGGTATTTCACCACGGCGGTGCCTTCGGCATCCCACGCTTCGATCATCACCAATTCTCCAACGTCAAGGTTCACGCTGCGATCGGCGCGCGCCGAAGGATCTCCCGGCCGTGGCCGCTTGATCCAGTGCCATGCCACCACGGCGCCCCCGCCGACGACCGCTGCCGTGACGATTTGCACCACCAAAGACGCGCCTGCATGGGCGGCCAAGGCCGCAGCAGCGAGGCCGACGGCCAGCATCAGCAGGTAGAAGGTTCCCGTCACCAGCTCAATCGCTACGGCACTGCCAGCCAATAGCCACCAGATTGTGGATTCCGCCATCCAGACCTCCTTTCGTTCTCTTGTATGCGTGAGCGCCTATTCTGGTTCAAAAGGTGGACCCATACGCATGTGGGGACGGGTTATTCCTTACACTGCGCGGCTGTTTCGTTTTTTATTGCCGCGCAAGGGAGACCCTCTTGGCCGCGGTGGCACGGAGGCCTTGCATGAAGTTTCGTTTCCCAATCATCATCATCGACGAGGACTACCGCTCGGAAAACACGTCTGGGCTGGGCATCCGTGCGCTGGCCCAGGCGATTGAGGCCGAGGGTGTTGAGGTGTTGGGGGTGACGAGTTACGGCGATTTGTCGCAGTTTGCACAGCAGCAAAGCCGAGCCAGCGCCTTCATTTTGTCCATTGACGATGAGGAGTTCACGCTGGGCTCGCACATGGATCCGATCGTGCAGAGCCTGCGCAGCTTCATTGGCGAAGTGCGGCGCAAAAACGCCGATGTGCCTATCTATGTGCATGGCGAGACGAAAACCAGCCGCCACCTGCCCAACGACATCCTGCGCGAGCTGCATGGCTTTATCCACATGTTTGAGGACACGCCCGAATTTGTGGCGCGCCACATCATTCGGGAGGCCAAAAGCTACCTGGAGGGCGTGAAGCCGCCGTTTTTCAAGGCGCTGCTCGATTACGCAGACGACGGCTCGTACAGCTGGCACTGCCCCGGTCACTCGGGCGGCGTGGCTTTTTTGAAAAGCCCCGTGGGCCAGATGTACCACCAGTTCTATGGTGAGAACATGTTGCGCGCTGACGTGTGCAATGCCGTGGAAGAACTGGGCCAGCTGCTGGACCACAACGGCGCCATTGGCGAATCGGAACGCAACGCCGCGCGCATCTTCAACGCTGACCACTGCTTCTTCGTGACCAACGGCACATCTACTAGCAACAAGATGGTGTGGCACCACACCGTGGCGCCGGGCGACGTGGTGGTGGTGGACCGCAACTGCCACAAGTCCATCCTGC
>JAUCDU010000358.1:0-1897 GCA_034674825.1 Giesbergeria sp. | reverse complement strand
TGCTCAAGCTGCTGCAAACCGGGCACGCCATCGCCACCATCGAGCAGCTTAAAAAGCTCGGGCTGGCCAAGGGCATTTACCCGCTGCTGGACGTGGTGGTCGAGCGCGCCGAGACCACCTTTGTCCACGCGGCCCTGACCGACACCGACCGCCGCGTGAAAGAAGGCAAACCGGTTGCCCCAAGCTTCCTGCTCGCCTGCGTGCTGTGGCAAGACGTCAAATCCGGCTGGGAGAAGCGACTGGCCAGAGACGAATACACGCTGCCGGCGCTGCAGGAGTCGATTGACGACGTGTTCGAGCGCCGCATTGGCGATGTCTCGGGGCGCGGCAAGCTCGCCGCCGACATGCGCGAGATCTGGGTCATGCAGCCGCGCTTTGAAAAGCGCGCCGGCCGCGTGCCCGAAAGCATGGTGGCGCAGCTGCGCTTTCGCGCCGGCTTCGACTTCATGCGCCTGCGCGCCGACATTGGCGAGGTCGACGAAGCGCTGGCGAGCTGGTGGCAAGAGTTCAGCACGGCGGACGAAAACCGCCGCCACGACCTGATGGACCAGGCCCGTGAAGAGCAGAAATCGCGCAGCCGCGCAGCAGCACCCACCGTGCGACGCGTGCCGCGTGACGCCGCTGCTGCGCCCGCAGAGCGCAACGGACGCGCCCCCGACCCGGCCCAGCACCCCACCGAAGGTGCCGACACCGGCGCCCCCAAGAAGCGCCGCCGCCGTCGCCGCAAGCCTTCAGGCGCAGGCAACGGCGCAGGCGAGAGCGGCGCAGCGCCGGCCGCACGGCCGCACAGCGACGATTGAGATTCAGCAGGCTGTGGCCGAGTCGCTGGCAACCACCGCCTGGATTGGCTTGGGCGCCAACCTAGGCGAGCGCGAAGCCGCGCTGTGCAATGCCCTGGCGGGCATCGGCGACTTGCCAGGCACGCGCGTGCTGCGCGTCTCGTCGCTGTACCGCAGCGCGCCTTTCGAGGCCGGTGGCCCCGACTACCTGAACGCCGTCGCCGAAATATCTACGACCCTTGCTCCGCCCGCGCTGCTGCAGCACCTGCAGACGCTGGAGCGCGCCGCTGGCCGGGAGCGCCCCTACCGCAATGCCCCGCGCACGCTGGACCTGGACATCCTGCTCTATGGCGACCTGCAGCTCGACACCGCCACGCTCACCCTGCCGCACCCGCGCATGCACGAGCGGGCGTTTGTGCTGCTTCCGCTGGCCGAGCTGGCGCCCGAGCGGGTGTTGCCGCAGTGGCTGGTGGGGGTGCGGGGGCAGGAAATTGAGCGTGTGGGCGCGGGCAGTTGGGGCAAAACCTCGGATTGATGCACTATTAAAAATGTAGCTTCTAGCGCTTACCCAATAATCGATAAAGGCCACTATGGCTAGATATTTACGTGCCTCGCTGGCCCGAGGAACTCACTGGCGCCGTGGTCGCAATTTGGTCACATTCCTTCGTCGCTCGCGGGCGGTTGGACGGCGCAGGCATTGGGGTCGGATCACGATGTCGCGTAGCGAAACTCGTGCTCAGACCCCATCCCGGAACAATCTGGCACAGCGGTAGTGCTTTGGCATTCGCGCACCTGACACACAGCATTCAAGCCAGAGCCACTGGGCGGTCGCTGTGGCCAGAAGCAGCCAGTGGGCGCATGGCTTTCGTAGGCGCGTTCTCACGCACTCCCTCGCAGCAGCCCTACGCGCCGGTCCCCAGCGCGTCTTTTACGCTGGCACCCTCGTGATTTATAGGAGTGCGCCATGCCCCAAGGTGACAAGTCTGCCTATACCGACAAGCAGAAACGAAAAGCCCAGCACATCGAAGATTCGTACGAAGAGCGCGGCGTGAGCAAGGAGGACGCCGAAAAGCGCGCCTGGGCGACCGTGAACAAGGAATCTGGCGGCGGCAACAAGT
>JAUCDU010000357.1:0-1916 GCA_034674825.1 Giesbergeria sp. | reverse complement strand
CCACGCAATGGCTGCGCGAAAGAAAATTTGACTAAAATACGGCTCAAACGCTTGCCAGTAAAGCGCTACTAGCTATTTTTTTGATAGTACACATGTCCTCTGCAGACCAATCTCCCCTGGGCAAGGCGTCCGCCTATATCGACCAGTACGACGCCTCGCTGCTGTTCCCCCTGCCGCGCGCAGGCAAGCGGGCCGAGATCGGTATCACGGGCAACCCGCCTTTCATGGGTGCCGACCTGTGGACCGCGTTTGAGCTGTCATGGCTCAACGAGCGCGGCAAGCCCCAGGTGGCGCTGGCACACATTACCGTGCCCTGCGAAACGCCGAACATCATCGAGAGCAAATCGTTCAAGCTGTACCTCAACAGTTTCAACAACACCCGCTTTTCCGGCGTTGAGGCCGTGCAGGCACGCCTGCGCGCCGACCTCACCGAGGCCGCGTGGCGCGGCGCCCCGCAGTCGGCCAGCCTGGGCGTGCGGGTCCTGCTGCCCGAATTGTTTGACCGTGAGCCGGTCCACGAACTCGATGGCCTGAACCTGGACCGCCTCGACCTGGAATGCAAGCACTACCAGCCGGCACCGCAACTGCTGCGCGCCGCTTTCGACGAGGCGCCCGTGAGCGAGGTGCTGGTCAGCCACCTGCTCAAGAGCAACTGCCTGGTCACCGGCCAGCCCGACTGGGGCAGCGTGCGCATTGCCTACACCGGCCCACAGATCGAGCAGGAAGGACTGTTGCAATACATCGTGAGCTTTCGCAACCACAACGAATTCCACGAACAGTGCGTCGAGCGCATCTTCATGGACGTCTGGACACGCTGCAAGCCCATCAAACTGGAGGTGTATGCGCGCTACACGCGCCGGGGTGGGCTGGACATCAACCCCTGGCGCACCAGCCACCCGATGGCGCCGCCGCAAAACGTGCGCACCGCACGGCAGTAGATAGACCGAAGGCTATAACTTGAATACGTCGAGCGTGCGGCCCAGCACGCCGGCGTTGTCGCTCATGGCGCGGGCCGATGCGGCAGACTCTTCGACCAGCGCGGCGTTTTGCTGCGTGACGCGGTCCAGGTCTGTAATGGCTTCGTTGACCTGTGCCACGCCTTGAGACTGCTCGCGCGTGGCAATACTGATCTGGCCCATCAGGGTGTTGACGTGTGCCACCGACTGCACCACCTCGGCAATGGTCTTGCCGGCCGACTGCATCTGCCCGGCACCGCGCTCAATGTGCGCACTTGATTCACCAATCAGCCCCCGGATTTCACCGGCCGCCGTGGCGCTGCGCTGCGCCAAGGCCCGCACCTCGCTGGCCACCACGGCAAAACCGCGGCCCTGCTCGCCTGCGCGCGCAGCCTCGACGGCGGCGTTCAGCGCCAGGATGTTGGTCTGGAACGCAATCCCTTCGATGGTGGAAATGATCTGACCCATCTTGCCCGATGACTGCGCAATGGCCTGCACCACAGCGCCCACTTGGGCCACAGCCTCGCCGCCGCTGCGTGCCAGTTCGGCGCTGTGCTCGCTTTCCTTTTGTACCTGCTGCGTGGTCTCCGAAGACTGGCGCACTGTGCTCGATATTTCTTCCATGGAAGCGGCTGTTTGCTCCAGGCTGCTGGCCTGGGATTCGGTGCGCTCGGACAGGTCTTGCGCGCCCTGTGCAATCTCCGACGAAATGGAGCCGAATGCCCTGATTTCCTGGCGCGCGTCGCCGACCACAGCGCGCAGGTTGAGGTGGATACGCTGCAGGCGCTCCAACAATCGCTCGACCGGGCTGTTGCCCTCCACGGGCTTTTGTGCCTGGGCGAGATCGCACCCGGCGACCTCGGTCATCAATTGCTCGGCATCTGTCAAAGGTTGGGCAACGACGGTCTGAAAACGCCACAGCATGAACGCCGACAGCGCCAGCAACACCACGGCCTGGCC
>JAUCDU010000356.1:0-1922 GCA_034674825.1 Giesbergeria sp. | reverse complement strand
CCGCCGTCAAGGCACCCGCCACGCAGTTCACCATTCCAGCGGCCACCACGCTCGACGTGGCGCTGCAGTGGCGGCTGCGCAAGGACGTGCGCCTGAACTTCGCGGTGCGCAACCTGACCGACCGCAAATATTGGGCCTGGTCCGATGTGCAGGGCTTGGCCGCGAACGCGACCACCAACGACGCCTACACGCAACCGGGGCGCAGCGGGCATATCTCGCTGGTGCTGGATTTTTGATGTATCCCCCTGCTCGGGCTTGCTGGCCTATGCTGGCACGACTTTCCAATCGCTCCTGAATCCATTCGCATGACCGAGGCCGCACCCGATACCGACGCCCCACTGCAAGACAGCGCGCACTATCTGCATGCCGTCACGGAGCTGGCCGAAACCCGGCCGGTGGTGGCGCAATCCGCCATCTACAGCGAAAGCGGCATCAAACTGGTGGCCGAGGGCATGCGTATTGATCGCAAGCTATACGACCGGCTGGTGCAACACAAATTGCGCGAACCGGTCGATACGCACCTGTGGGTGGAAGGCGCGCTCACCACGGCCACACTGACGGCCGCCGCACGGGACATCCTTGCGCACTCCGTCTTGCCCTACAAGCTGGCCCAAAGCATGCGCTCGCGCGACAGCCTGCTTGCCCCATTGGCCTCCATGCCGCTGCCGTCTTCCGTTGCGTTCAAGCTGACCTTGATGCAACAGCAACAGCCAGCGCTGTGGAAGCACAGCGTGGAAATGATGCTCGTCGCCATGTACCTGGCGCATTGCGCCGAAACAAGCGAACGCGATCGCACAGCGCTGTGCGCGGCGGCCCTGCTGCACGACGCCGGCATGCTGCATCTGGACCCCGCATGGGCGGACCCCCAAAACAAGCGGCTCGGCGATGACCGCAAGCAGTTGATGGTGCACCCCATCACGTCCATGCTGCTGGTGCGGCAGGCACAGATTTATCCGCGCTCGGTGGAGGTTGCCATCCTCGAGCACCACGAAAGAATGGACGGGTCTGGCTACCCGCGCAGTGTTACAGGCGAACAGATTTCGCCACTCGGGCGGATCTTGCTACTTGCCGAAGTGGCCGCCGCAATCTATGAAAAATACGAGGAAATACCCGCGCTGCAACTGGCGCTGGTGCTGCGCCTGAACCACCGAAAGTTCCCTGCCGCACTCACGGCGCACCTGCTGCCTTTGCTTGACGAGGAGCGGGCGCGCGACTCAGCCCTGATGCCGCTCGGGACAAATGCTGGTCGCCATCTTGAAACGCTGGCAGACGCATTTTCTGAATGGAACCGCCTGAAAGCGAGTTTGGACCAACCGCAACAATGGACAGACCCCAAAAAGGCCATGGTGCAGCCCTTGGCTTTCATTGAAATGCGGCTGGGAGCCCTGCAAAAAGTATTGCTGGAGTCGGGCACACACCCAACGCAGCAAACCGTATCGCTGGCCCAGCTCGACGGCGACGCCGCCGGGCTGGCTGAGGTTGCCTTCGCGGGCAAGGAAGCCCTTTGGCAATTGGCAACCATTGTCAATGCCTGCCAGCGACGTTGGCCAGCGGCGCTCGCGTCAAGCCCACCTGCAGACCAGGCGGCGCACACCTGGTGCCAGTGGGTGCTGAGCCGGCTTTAAACGATCGATGGGCGTTCCAACCGCCTCGCCGAAAGCACGCCGCCCAAGGGCAGCTCGGTTGTCCGTCTCCCCTATGCCCGTCCGCGGTGGTGGGGGCGAGCGAGAGGCAGGCACTGGGGAAGGGCCACGCTGCAGCGCAGCGAAGCGCGTGCTCAGACCCAGATGCCGGCAGCTTGGCGCAGCGTTTTCCGGCGGCGCAAGTTGAAACGGATCAAGCTAAAAAATTCAAGCAAAAATAGCCTCTAGCGCTTACCAGATAAGCGTTAGAAGCTATCAAATAATGAGCGCTCTAGGCGC
>JAUCDU010000355.1:0-1945 GCA_034674825.1 Giesbergeria sp. | reverse complement strand
GCTGCCACCGCACCAGCGCTTCGAATCCGGTAAGCGCGCCGTCGTCCAGCCGCACCACTGGTTGGTAGTGCAGCACGAACTGGCTTTCTTCGATGGCGGTGTGCAGTTCGCGCTGCAGTTGCAACCACGCCATGGCGTGGCGGGCCATGCCAGGGGCACTGAACTGGCGGTGCCCGCGGCCGCTGTCTTTGGCCTGGCGCAGCGCTGCCTCCGCCTGACGCAGCAGGCCGATGGCGTTCTGCTCGTCCTCGGGGAACAGGCTGATGCCGATCGAGACCGACTGCACCACACTGGTGCCGGAGATGTCGATGGGCTCGGTCAGGCAGCGAAACAACTGGTCGGCCAAGGCTGCGGCAGCGCTGCGGTCGGTGCTTGGAAGCACCACCACGAACTCGTCCCCGCCCGGCCGGGCGATGAACCCGAGCTCGCCCACGCATGCGCGCATGCGCTCGGCCACTGCGCACAAGATACGGTCGCCCGCGCCATGGCCAAGCGAATCGTTGATGGTCTTGAAATGGTCGAGGTTGAGGTACAGCACGGCAACCTGGCGCTGCCGCGGCGTTTGTGCGGCGCGCGCCTGCGCCAAGGCCAAACCCAATTGGTCGTGCAGGGCCGGGCGGTTGAGCAACTCGGTCAGCGCGTCGTGCATCGCCAGAAAGGCTTCGCGCTCTTGCATGCGCTTGCGCGCGCTGATGTCGCGCACCACCACCACGCGGTAGTCGGCGCCCGTTTGTGGCATGGTCTTGCCGATGACTTCTACCGGGATTTCGTGCCCATCGCGGTGGAGGATGTGCACCTCGTAGAGGTATTCGCTGCCGTGGCTGGTGTAGTCCTGTGCGATGGGGCGCCAGGCGGGGGCGATGAAGTCGAACATATTGCGCCCCACCACCTCGTCCAGGGGAAAACCCGTGAGCCGTGCCATGGCGTCGTTGCAATCGAGCACCACGCCGTCGCTGTGGAACATGATGGCTTCTTCCGTGGCCTCGGCAAACTTGCGCGTGCGCTCTTCGCTCTCGCGCACGGCCCGCTCTGCGGCCCAGCTCGCGGTGCACTCGTGGGTGACCGAGAGTACGCCGTCTGGCACGCCGTCTGCACTGAAATGCGGGGTGAGGGTGACACTGAACATGCGCGCGCTGCCGTCGTCCGCGCGCCGTTCGTGCAGGTATTTGACGCGCGCGCCGCTTGCGCAGCGTTCGGCATGGAGGGCAACCTTGGCCCATTGGTCGGCGCCGAAAACTTCCTCAGGCGTCTTCCCGACAATCGACGCAACGGTGAAGCCATTGATTTTTGCGTACACCACATTGGCAAAGCGGCACAGCCTGCTGGGCAGTGCGTAATACGCCACCTGCCCGCCCAGCGATTCTGCAAGGGCGTGCAGCAGCTCAGCAGCGCCGGGGTCTGCGGCGGTCCGAGGTGTATCGGCTGGCGTGGTTTCGGTCATCGAATCCAGTTGGCGGGTGTTGGGCCTGAGTGCAGCAGGCCTGGAAACGCAACAATAGCTTACATGGCGGCCGTCTGGTGGGTCTACGGGTTTGTGCCAAGCCAAGTTTTCGGCAGTTAGCCAAGTTTGGGACGTTTTCGGTCGAGCCGGATAATCCCCGTATGACTTCATCCCCCCCGCACCAGGCGCCCGGCTTCGCCTCGCTTGCGCTCAACCCCACCACCCTCGCCAATCTGCAGCAGCTGGGCTACCTGCAAATGACGCCTATTCAGGCCGCCGCCCTGCCGCCGGCCTTGCTCGGGCACGATCTCATCGCCCAGGCCAGCACCGGCAGCGGCAAAACGGCGGCCTTTGGTCTGGCGCTGCTTGCGCGCCTGAATCCGCGCTGCTTTGGCGTGCAGGCCCTGGTGCTGTGCCCGACGCGCGAACTGGCCGACCAGGTCAGCGACGAAATCCGCCGCCTGGCGCGCGGCACCGACAACGTCAAGGTCGTCACGCTGTGCG
>JAUCDU010000354.1:0-1958 GCA_034674825.1 Giesbergeria sp. | reverse complement strand
CCCTTGGGTGATGCCCGCAGCGAGAAGCGCCTCGTCGCTCAATCGAAAGTGCGTGGTGCTGGCGGGGTGGATGACCAGGCTGCGGCAATCGCCGACGTTGGCAAGGTGGCTGAAAATTTTCAGTGCGTCGATGAACTTCTTGCCCTGCTCGCGCGAGCCTTTCAGATCAAAGCTGAACACCGAAGCGGCGCCGCGCGGCAGCAAGCGCTGCGCCAGCTGGTGGCTGGGGTGGGATGGCAGCATGGGGTGGCCAACGCGGGCCACAAAAGGCTGGCTCGCCAAAAACTCCACCACCCGCTCGGTGTTGCGCATGTGCTGCTGCATGCGCAGCGGCAGCGTCTCGATGCCTTGCAAAATGAGCCAGGCCGTGTGCGGGCTCATGCAGGCGCCAAAGTCGCGCAGGCCTTCGCGGCGCGCGCGCAGCAGGAAGGGGCCGACGGTGCTTTCTTCGGCAAACACCATGCCGTGAAAGCCGTCGTAGGGCTCGGTCAGCTCTGGGTAGCGGCCAGACCCTTGCCAATCAAAGCTGCCGCCATCGACCAGCACGCCGCCAATGACCGTGCCGTGGCCACTGAGAAACTTGGTTGCCGAGTGGTACACGATGTCTGCGCCGTGCTCGAACGGCTTCATCAGCCAAGGCGTGGTGAAGGTGGAATCGACCAGCAGCGGCACGCCAGCCTCGTGGGCAATGGCGCTCACGGTCGGAATATCGAGCACGTCAAGACCGGGGTTGCCTATGGTTTCGCCAAACAGCAGGCGTGTGTTGGGACATATCGCGGCGCGCCAGGCGTCCACATCGCCCGCCTGGACGAAGGTGGTATCGATGCCGAAGCGCCGCAAGGTGTAGTGCAGCAAATTCTGCGAGCCGCCATACAGCGCGCTACTGGCCACGATGTGCGAACCCGCGCCCATCAAGGTGGCAATCGCCAGATGCAGCGCTGCCTGCCCGCTGGCAGTGGCAAGGGCGCCCACACCGCCTTCAAGCGCGGCCATGCGTTGCTCAAGCACGGCGGTGGTCGGGTTACTGATGCGCGAGTACACGTGGCCGCCGCGCTCCATGTTGAACAGCGAAGCCGCATGGTCGCTGGACTCAAATACGAAAGACGTGGTCAGGTGTATCGGAACGGCGCGTGCGCCGGTCGTGGGGTCGGGCGTGGCGCCTGCGTGCAGCGCCAGGGTATCGAAGCCGGGGTCGGCGTAGCCAGGCATGAAGCGTCTCCAAAACGGTGGTCGGTACGGGCATTGTGGGCTATATTCATGCGGCCACGCAGCTCCCAAGCACCTGCGGCACCCCGCGAGGAACCTCCATGAAAGTCAGCGACATTCTGCGTGTGAAGGGCAGCACGCTCTACACCGCACACCCAGCCGAACCTCTGGCCGACGCCGTGCGCGTGATGTCCGAGCGGGACATCGGATCCTTGGTGGTCATGGAGCATGGCGACCTGGTGGGCATGCTGACTTTTCGCGAAGTCATTCAGGCACTGGTGCGCAATGGTGGCAGTGTGGGCACGGTGCTGGTGCGCACGGCGATGGACGACCACCCGCTGACCTGCACCATGGAAACCGACATGGACGAAGTGCGCCGCATGATGCTCGAGCGCCATGCGCGCTACATGCCGGTGATGGACAGCCGCATGCTGATGGGCGTCATCAGCTTCTACGACGTTGCCAAGGCCGTGGTGGACAGCCAGAATTTTGAAAACAAGATGCTCAAAGCCTACATCCGCGACTGGCCCGAGAGCGAGGACAGCAACGCGCCCGGCGCGTCGACCGCGAAGTAAGCTGTACCGGGCGGGACCCGCAGCCACGTGGGTACTGAACGCTGCTTGATGCGGCAATATCTCCCGCTACTGCCGCGATAATCACCGCCCATGAGCGGTAATACTTTCGGCACCCTATTTGCAGTCACCAACTTTGGTGAATCCCACGGCCCGGCCATTGGCTGCGTGATCGACGGC
>JAUCDU010000353.1:0-1961 GCA_034674825.1 Giesbergeria sp. | reverse complement strand
CTGGCTCTGGGTGACGGCCAGGTCGTCCGGGTGCACCAGGTCGAGCATGCGGCGCCCCACCACTTCGGCCGGTGCGTAGCCAAAGATGCGCTCGAATGCGGGGCTGACAAACACGATGCGGCTGTCGGCCTGCACCATGCACACGGCGTCCAGCAGCAAGTTGACAACATTCAGCGAAGAAATACTGTGCATGGAGTGAAGTGGGCGGTCGGAGCTTGCAGTAGGCATGGATGCAAACCATTGTGCCGTGATGGCTCCATCCATGCTTTCCAAGGCCAAAAGCCCTGGCCATGCGCCCTACAGAACCAAGGGCACGCCGCGCGCAGCAACGAAGCATGCACACACGAATACTATTTAATTAATAGCATATAGCGATTTACTGGTGGGCTTTTAAGGCTGTTTTACCGGTATTTTTCTTCTAGCGCATCCCACCCAGGTTTGCCCACCAGGCGCTGGCGTTCGGCAAACGGCGTGACCAGGGCGGGGTCTTCACGCAGGCTGTGGGTGTCGCGCAGCACCGTCAGCGCTTTTTGCATGCCGGCCACAGCGGCTTGCAGGGCGGCGTTGGCGTACAACACCAGGCCATAGCCCAGACCGCCCAACTCGTCAGCGCCGAAGAGGGGTGTTTTGCCGCCGATCACCATATTCATCAGCTGGGGCTTGTCCAGGCGCTGGGGCAGGGCGCGGATTTCGCTCTCGGTGGTGACGGCTTCCACGAACAGAATGTCGGCGCCGGCTTCGCTGTAGCGCTGGGCGCGCTCCACTGCAGCCTCGAAACCATGCATGGCGCAGGCATCGGTGCGGGCCATGATGAGGGTGTCGCCATTGCGCCGGGCATCGGTGGCCGCCTTGATTTTGCCGATCATCTCGGCGGCCGATAGGACTTCCTTGCCGTTGAAATGCCCGCAGCGCTTCGGTGAAACCTGGTCTTCGAGCTGGATGCAATCGGCCCCGGCGCGCTCGAGCGTGCGCACGGCGTGGTAGGTGTTGAGCGCGTTGCCAAAGCCGGTGTCGGCGTCCACGATCAGCGGCAGTTCCACCGCATCGCGGATGCGGGCCGTGTGGTCGGCAATGTCCGTGAGGCCCATGAACGCCTGGTCGGGCAGGCCGAACCACATGTTGGTCACCCCGGCGCCAGTGACGTAGATCGCCTCATACCCCAGGTCGGCCACCACGCGGGCAGACAGGGCGTTGAACGCGCCGGGCACGATGACACCACGGCGCGCGCTGGCCAGGGCCTTGAGTTGTTGTTGGGTGCTGGTCATGCAATGTCCTTGTCTCAATTGGTGTGAAGGCCTGTGGCACAGGCGCGTACGAACTATTGCAATCCTTGTGCCAAGCACCTCCCGTTAGCGTTGAGATGCGCAAGTGCTTATGAAGCAAAGGTTTTTGGCACCTGAGTATTTTGCCTTTCTCAATTTTCTTTTTGCTGTGTTTCAACACTGAAATAATGCATTGCATGATTGACGCGACCGCGCATTCCTCCGCTCTTGCCTTGCCCCACATCGCCACCGTCGGCCGCCACCGCATCGGCCGCGTGCTGGAGCGCGTGGCCGAGGTCGTCGCCGGGCAGGCGCATATCGAACACATCAGCGCCTCATTCGACAGCGCCGTGGACGCCGTGCGGGCCCTGCACGCGCGCGCGCCCATCGACGCGCTGGTCGTGGCCGGGGCCAGCGGCGCCTGGATGCGCGAGCGCGTGGACATTCCCGTCGCCATGGTCGAGGTGCGCGGCTTCGATTTGCTGGGGGCGCTGGCGCGCGCCCGTGCGCTGTCGCCGCGCGTGGCGCTGGTCACGTTTGGCGCGCCGTCCGAGCACCTGGCCCAGTTCGACGCCCAGTTTGGCGCCGGCATTGCCCAGTTCAGCTACCACGGGCCCGAAGACGCCGCCGCCTGCGTGCAGGCCATGCAAGCCGCCGGCATCGGCGCCGTGGTGGCGCCGGGGCTGGTGGCCGACCTGG
>JAUCDU010000352.1:0-2039 GCA_034674825.1 Giesbergeria sp. | reverse complement strand
ACTCGGCGACCCCAAGCTGCTCGAACGCGACTTGCGCGAACTTGTCGCCACGCCAGACTAGGCGAGCAAACGGCGCATCGCCGGGCAAGGCCAGCCATTGGCCAACGCACAGCCCGACCCGCCCAATAGAGCGGCAATAGAGCGGCATCAGACTTTGCAGCGCGCAACCGGATCGGATCCTGCGGCGACACCTCCGCGTTGACAGGGAGCTTTTACTGGGTATGGTCGGCTCGACGCAGCCGGTCGGCGCACGCGCCTGCCGCCATCTCTTGCTTGAGGAGTTCCATGACCATGTTTGCAAACCATGCCTACGCACCAAAGCTGGCCGCCGTCGCATCCACATTCCTGCTGATAACGGCGCCGGCACAGGCCTTTGAGACCGAAGCCATCGGCAAATTGACGGCGAATTTCGGGGGCGAAGCGATCACTCAGCCCACGGTGCATATCCAAAGCGGCAAAGAGAAATCCAACACCGCGTTTCTTTTTGTGCAAAAGGTTGGCTTCTCAAGCCTCAGCCTGGCGGGTTACAGCCCTGACAACAAGCGGCTGGGCATCGATGTGTCCTACATGTCGCTGCAGCCTGGCCCGAAAACCGCGCAGATAGAGCAGACGATCACGTATGCACCTGGCGGCAGCACGGCCTTCTGGACTTCTGACGGCGCGCCAAAGCCCGCCAGGATCACCTTCACCACTTTCGAAACCAAGGGCAACGAAGGCCGCGCCGTTGGCACATTTGAAGCTCTGGTGTGCTACGTCAAAACCCCGACAGCGGAGCCCGACACCAAGAACTGCCGCCCCATCGAAGGCAGCTTCGACACCAAGTTCTTCGTCGAGAAACAGTCTGCGTCGTAGAGCACGCGAGCACGACTTCAGGCCCAGCTTTCCCCCAGCGCGTCCTGCAAATCTGGCGGGTACTTGTACTTGCGCAGGATGCGCTTGACCATCAGCCGCAGGCTGGCGCGCACGCTTTCGCGCTCGCTCCAGTCCACCGTCATGCTTTTGCGAACTTGTCGGCGGTGGCCCAGAGGGTTTTTTTGATGTCGTCGAGCATGGGGGAATCAATGAGGCTTTGAGAGAGACTGCAGCAAGCCGGTGGCGTTGATTGTGGCTTGCCCTGCGGGGCTGGTGCATGGATGGCTGCAAACGAAAAAAGCCCGCGAAAAGCGGGCTTTGGTGCATGGGCGCGATCTGTTCAAGCTTGTGTGCCCTGCTGGCGCGCGCAGTGGGCTACCTGTCAGCGCGGCGCCCTGCCCGCAACGGTGGTGCCGATTTCGCTGTCGCGCTGATTGACGAAGAGCAGCACACCAAGAATGGCCACGTAGAACTTGAAGGCGGCCTCCTGACCGTTCCAGGTTTTGGATTGCCACATCGCAAACCACTGACCGCCCACCACCATGAACCCGAAAAACCAGATCAGGAATCCGACCGTGGCGCCCGCAATGAACCAGTTTTTCGAGCGTTCGAATGCGGCGGCCGAGTCGTTCCGCGCCCGCCACATGGAGATGCCTCCGATGAGAAACAGCAAACAGGTCACGCCTTCGCCAAAGATGATCCCCCCATAGCCAACGTGCCACACCATGGGTGTGTCAATGGCGCGGTACATCAGCGCATTGCCTGGGAACGTCGTGTCCGTGCTCAGGACGTGCTGGACGAAAGCGAAGTTGGAGTTGTAGTCGGTGATGTTCTTGAACGTGACCAAGAAGGCAAAAGCAGCAAGCGAGAGCGCCATCAAAATCTTCGCGTAGCGTTGTGTCATGAGTAAAGCTCCTTTAAGCATTGCGCTGCATCGAGCGCCATGGCGATACGCCGACAGAGGCACCGGCGCTTGTGACTGTGCCACAAGCACGCGGGTTTGCCTGCCATGGGGCCGCGAACGCGCAGCCGTTGGGTCAGCCGCTGCCGCACCACCGAAGGTCTGGGATTCTGGAAATTCAGAGTCCGCCCTGCACCCGCTGGCGGCGTCCCTACGCCATCCAAACGGCCAAAAAAAAGCACCTAGCGTTTCCGCCAAGTGCTTGATTCATTTCATGTTCTGGTGG
>JAUCDU010000351.1:0-2040 GCA_034674825.1 Giesbergeria sp. | reverse complement strand
CTTTTCAAAAGCGCGTTCCTGCATGGGGCGCATGCCCAGCTCGTTGGCCTGGGCGCTGCGACCGGTGGTGGCGTAGCTGACGGAGACGGAGGGGACGGTGGCGGTCATGTGTATGGTTTGCGGCGGAGCCTGGCGTAAATCAAAAATCAGTCAAATTCTTTGTGCTCATTTCGGCACGTTTTGGCGCATAGCGGCGCATAGCGGCGCATAGCGGCGCATAGCGGCGCATAGCGGCGCATAGCATTTGCTCCGTGCTCACGCTTGTTCATCGCTCTGCACATAGAACGCCCAACGGTTTTTTCCGTGCATCACCAATTGGCCTTCGGCAACAAGCTGTTTGAGCAGTTTCTGCGCTTGCGCACCTGTCAGATGGCACAACTCCATCACGTCGGCGCGCTGGATGCGGCCGTGCTGGCGCACGTAGTTCAGCACCATGTGCGGGTACTGCACCTTGCTGAAGCCAAGCTGGCGGGTATA
Source organism: Giesbergeria sp. (assembly GCA_034674825.1). GTDB lineage: Bacteria > Pseudomonadota > Gammaproteobacteria > Burkholderiales > Burkholderiaceae_C > Simplicispira. The sequence continues at coordinate 1,563 of JAUCDU010000351.1, read as the reverse complement.
CGCCACCTGCTCGCCCTGGGCCTGATACAGCGTGGCCGACAGCGTGTAGCTGCGCCCACGCGTGCGGCCGTGGGCCTCGACCAACCCCACCTCCACCAGGCGCTCCAGGGTGCGCCGGGCGCGCACCGCGTCACGTTGAATGTGCACGGCGAGTTCGTCAGCTCCCAGGCGTTTGTGCTCGCGCAGCACGGCCAGCGCGATCAGGCTGTCGATGGGCAGCGGCCGGCCCTCTTGCTGGCCCTCCTGCTGCACCACCAGACGCAGAAAGGACTCGTCGGCTGCCACGGTGGAAAGTTGCAAGACCACGTTGTGGCCGTCGGTGCGGCTGTAGTCGGGCTGCGGACGGCCAAAGCGCAGCATGCCGCGGTAAATCTTGTCCACACCGCGTCCCGAGCGCTCGACCACGCCAATGCGCTTCATGGCGTCGGCCAGAGTGCGGTTGCGCGGCCTGGGCTCGGTCACCAGCAAGTTGCTGAGAGTCACGCCTTCGACCAGACCACCCGGGTTGCTGATGGTCAAGCCCTCGTCGTCCAGCCGCACATGCACGGCACTCAGGCGGTGGTAGTCGCGGTGTACCAGGGCATTGGCCAGCGCTTCGCGAAAAGCGCCCATGTCCACCCGCGGCACCGGCACGCGAAACAGACCGATCTGGATTTCCTTTTCCGGGTTGTAGGGCCGAAAGTTCGTTTCCAGCCAATCGAGCGCCTTGAGCAGGGGAAAGCGCCGAAATTCATTGAAGGCGACGGCCTCGCGCGCCAGCACCTGAAAGGCGAATTCATGGGTGGGCAGTTTTTCGCGCAACGTGCCCTCGCGGCCGATCAGCAGCAGCCCGGTCAGGGTGGGCACGCGCTCGCCCGCTTCGGTGCGCGTCGTCAGGCCCAGGGCGCCGTCCAGCGCCTCATCGTCGAGTTCGAGCAGCACCCGGTCGCCGCCGTACTGCTGCACCATCTGGCGCAGGCGCTCGCGCTCCAGCGGATCGAAGTCGGCCAGCGTGGTGCCGGCCACGGCCTGCGCCGACGCGTCGGCCAGGCCAAAGCGTCCGGCCCGGCTGGAGCGCTCATGCGGCAGCATGGGCACGCATTCTGGCGTGCCGTCGTAGCGAATGCGCCGGCGCAGATACTTGCCCGCCGTCGTCGCCACCTCGGTGGCCGACGCAGCCACCAACACGCATGCCAGTGACACACCGGCAACCGTCACCAGCCGCACGCTGACTTGCAAAGGCGGCGAGGTGCGCGCCGCCACCAGGCCGGGCAGGCCCGTCACATCTTGGTGCGCAGCGTGCAGCCCTGTGGGCGTGCCATCGTCTTCCACACCCAGCCACAGCTGGCCGCCTTCGCTGTTGGCCAGGCCCACCAGCGCCTCAATCAGCTCATCGTCGGGCAGGCGTTTGCGATCACTCTTGAATTCGACCGTGATGGACTCAGCGGTCGGTAATGGCTCATGTCCGCAATGACTCATGCCTGCCCCCTCGCCCCAACCTTCTTGCCCGCGCCCTCCGCCATCTCGGTGTACAGCGCAAACAGTTTTTCCAGCCGCTCGGTGTCGTTCTTGAAGCGCCGGCCG
>JAUCDU010000350.1:0-2043 GCA_034674825.1 Giesbergeria sp. | reverse complement strand
GGGTCGCGGCCCAGGTTGCCGACGATGATGACTTTGTTCACGGATGCCATGGTGGGGCCTGCAGGAATGGGGTGGAACAGAGCGCTACAGCCAGCGCGGATCGAGCCTGACATTGTGCCGCAAGCCGCTTGGCGCAGGCACGCGTGCCACAATGAAATCGGAAGCGCGCCTGCGTGACCCTCGCAACAACAGGCGCACTCAACGCCTTCTGCCATGCACCGCCCACAACCCGACATTCTGCAGAACCTGCGCCACGAGCTGTCCAACGGGCGCATGTGGCTGGACCGCACGGTGGTGCTGGCCTACGCCGCCATTGCCGGCCTGAGCGTGGTGTCGTTCACCTTTCTGACCAACCTCGCGTTTGCCTATTTCGAGCGCGTCTATCACTGGCAGGGCGGCTGGGCAGTGCTCTTGTGGGTGCCGGCCTGGACGGCAGCCATCGTCTGGGCGACGCGCCGCTTTGCGCCGACCACGGCGGGCTCCGGCATCCCGCAGGTGATTGCGGCGCTGGACCCCGCAGTCAGCGAGCAAGAGCGGTCGGTTTTTGTGTCGCTGCGCCTGACGGTGGCCAAGCTGGTGCTCGGGGCGGCCAGCTTCTTCGCCGGCCTCTCGGTGGGACGCGAGGGCCCTTCCGTGCAGATCGCCGCCGGCGTGATGCAGCACGCGCGGCGCTGGCTCGGGCCGCAGTCGGGCATCAGCGACCACGCGTTGCTGGTGGCGGGCGGTGCAGCCGGCATTGCCGCCGCCTTCAACGCGCCATTGGCAGGCGTGCTGTTCGCCATCGAGGAGCTCTCCCGCCGGCTGGAATCGCGCAGCAGCGGGCTGATCATCACCGGCATCGTGCTCGCCGGCCTGATCGGCGTGTCCTTCTTTGGCAACCGCAGCTACTACGGCGTCATCGTCGTGCCCGAGCTGAACTGGAACGCGCTGGTGCCCGGTCTGCTGGTGGTGCTGGCCTGCGGGGCGCTCGGCGGGCTGTTTGCCAAGGTGATGGCGGCCTCGCTTACCGGCGCCCCCGAGCGGCTGAACCTGCTGCGCGCACGCTTTCCAATCCGCTTTGCCGCCGCGGGCGGCCTGATGCTCGCGGTGATGGGCCTGGCGACGGGCGGCGCCACCTTTGGCGCCGGTTCCGAGGCCGTGCAGGACATGCTCAGGGGCGAGGCCGATGTGCCGTCGATGTATGTCACGCTCAAGTTCATGGCCACCTGGCTGACCGCCTGGTGCGGCGTGCCGGGCGGCATCTTTGCGCCTTCTCTGTCGATTGGCGCGGGTGTGGGGCACAACGTCTCGTTGTTCATGGGCGCGGACATCGCCCCGGCGCTGATTGCCATTGGCATGGCCGCCTTCCTGGCGGCGGTGACGCAGGCGCCGCTCACGGCCTTCATCATCGTGATGGAAATGATTGACGGCCACGCGCTGGTGCTCAGCCTGATGGCGGCTGCCATGTTGGCCAGCCTGATCTCGCGCTTGATTGCGCGGCCGCTGTACGAAACCCTGGCGCTGCACATGGTGGCGGTGCTAAAGGCCGCACCCGCTCCTTCGTCCCCAGCCGCGCCTGTCGAAGCCGAGAAACCGGCCCCGCCCACGGCGCCTTAGGCGCCGGTCGGCCCCTTTAGTGCCCGCCGGTGCTGCGCCCTACCGGCTGCAGCCCCCAACCGAGCACCAGCCACAAGGCGCACAGCGTCGCCGTAGCGCCAAACAGCGCCGGTACGCCGGCCCACTTCACCATTACGCCGCCCAAAGCGCCGCCGGCAAACAGGCCGAGCGATTGCAGCGTGTTGTAAGTGCCCAGCGCCGCGCCGCGAAGCGTTGCAGGCGCCATGCGCGAGACCAGGCTCGGCTGGCTCGCTTCCAGCGCGTTGAAACCGCAAAAGAACACAAACAGCACAACGCCCAGCACCCAGATTGCCGGCGCGGTCTCGGTCGCCGCAAGCAGGCCCAGCCCCACTTGCACCAGCAGCACCAGCCCCATCGCCACCAGCAGTGCCGCGCGCAAATGGCCGCGCCGCTCCAGCGCGAACAGGCCGCCCATCGCCACGAACG
>JAUCDU010000349.1:0-2047 GCA_034674825.1 Giesbergeria sp. | reverse complement strand
TCGCTGCCGTGGGCCCCGGCAGCGAGGTAGCTGGCTTTGACCTTGGCAGCATCGTCCACCCCCGCCGGCACGCGGTGGGTAATGAGTTCGAGCAGTGTCGCCTCTTCACCCGCTGGCGGGTTCTTCAGCAGCTCCACCAATGCAGCGGTCTGCTTGGCATCCAAAGGCAGGGGCGGAATGCCCAGTGCGGCGCGTTCGGCCACATGTTCGCGATAGGCTTGCAACATCTCTCTTCTTTCGTGGTTCCAATAAATTCAGACGCTGTGACCCGACTGGCGGGCCTCAGCTTACTTCGCCGGGTCGTCAAGCAGGCTGCGCGCAGGCGCCTTCTTCAACCCCTCTGCCACGACGGTCTGCGCCGGGCTCTTGCAGTCATCGGCCAGGCGCTGGCCGCGCTTTTGGTCCATGAGCATGGATTTGTTCGCAATCTGCAACCAGACGGCGCCACCGTCCTTGTCCTCCAGCCGGACCGCGCCCGTCGTTGTCGCTACCGGCGCCATCCGATAGCGAAACCCTTTGCCATCGATCTGGAAATAGCCGGGAGTGGTGGCATCTGCCACCACGTTCACGTGGGCGCCGAGCTCACAAGGAATTTCGCCCACGTACACCTGCTTGGCGATATCAAGCTCGGCCGGGCCCAGCGCAGCTTCTGCAGCGCGCACACCACTGGCCACCTGATTGGCAGCGCTCTTGAGTTGCGCGCGGCTGGAGGTCTGCGTGGTTACTTTGGCAGCCGGCTTTGAAGCCGCCGCCTTGGATTTCGCTGTTGCCTTGGCGCTGCCCTTATTGGAAGTGGCCGCTTCAGCCTTGGGCGCCGCCTGCGCCACGGCATACGCTGGAACCAACGCCAAGCAGGCAGAAAGTACGAGAATTTTCATCGAATGCTCCTGCAAAGAGTGAGGATCACAGAGACGCGACACTTTCGGCGACAAACCACGCCGCGACCACTGGCGGCAAGGCAACGTTTGTGCGCTGGGCCCGCTCCAGAAGTTGCCAGTAGTAACGGTAGCTTGCGCGGTCGTGCAGTACGCCCTCAACATTGATGGGCGCCCAATCGGCTGTTGCCGCCGCAAGGAGTATTTTGGCAGCCTCTGCAACCGCTTCGCCTGATGGCGCAAACGCTTGCAGTATCGGCCGAATCTGCGCCGGGTGAATGCTCCACATGCGTGTGAAACCAAATTGATTCGCCGCCCGCCCGGCAGCCGTACGCAAGGCGGCAAGATCTGAAAACTCCGTCACCACGCAGTGCGATGGAACCTTACCGTGGGCGTGGCAGGCCGACGCAATTTCAAGTTTCGCGCGAACCACCAGCGGGTGCTCGAACTGCCCCTCTGCACCCATGGCGGAGCCCGGAATGGCGCCACCATGGGCCGAGACGAAATCCATCAAGCCGAAACTCAGGCTTTGAACGCGCGGGTGGGCCGCGATATCGAATGCACGCTGCACCGCCGCAGGGGACTCTATCAACACATGCAAGGGCAGCTCGTTGGCACCCACTGCATTGAGAGCCCGGTCCGCCGCCAGCACGTCGTCCACCGATTCCACCTTTGGCACCATGATGTGCGTGAGCCGATGGCCAGCTTGGCCAGCAATCGTCGCAACGTCAGAGATGAAAGCGGGGTGCCCCACGGGGTGCACCCGCGCTGCCACCCGTGCCGCCGGTGCAGCCGCAAGCGCCAACCGAGCGACGAGAGCAGCGTGCTCAAGCTCCTGGCCGACAGCAGCGCCGTCTTCGCAATCGAGCGTGACGTCGAACAGACACACACCTGCTTCCGCTGTCATGTCGGCCTGCAGTTGCAGGCTTTTCTGCATGCGCTGCGGCGCACCGCTGTAGTGGTCACAGACCGGAATCGCCGCAAGAGAGGCCTGCGGCCCCTGCAAAACTTCGCGCGGATGCTGCACGGCGTGTCGGATTTACAGCAGGTGGGTAACGCCAGCTTGCTCGTCCGTCAGTTCCTTGAGCGTCTTGTCAATGCGCTCCTGACTGAAAGCATCGATATCGAGGCCGTCTACCACCTTGTATTCGCCGTTCTCGCAGGTAACGGGA
>JAUCDU010000348.1:0-2054 GCA_034674825.1 Giesbergeria sp. | reverse complement strand
GGCAGGCGACCGCGGGGCCTACGCCAGCAACCCGCCGGGCAGCTACAGCAGCGAGCGCGTGATGCCGGCGCGTTGCGTCTGTCGCCTGCCAGACGCCATCAGCTTCGAGACTGGCGCCGCGATGATGCTCAAGGGCTTGACCGCGCAGTACCTGCTGAAAAAGACCTTGCCCGTCGAAGGTTTGCAGCGGGGCGACGCCGTGCTCTTCCACGCAGCCGCTGGCGGGGTTGGCTTGATTGCCTGCCAGTGGGCGCGCGCGCTCGGGCTGGAGTTGATTGCCACCGCCGGGTCCGACGCCAAATGCCAACTCGCGCTCGCCAACGGCGCCGCCCACGCCATCAACTACCGCACCGAGGACTTTGCCGCGCGCGTCAGGGACATCACGGGCGGCAAGGGCGTGAAGGTGGTGTACGACTCGGTGGGCAAAGACACCTGGGAGAAATCGCTCGACTGCCTGCGCCCGTTTGGCCTGATGGCGAGTTTTGGCAACGCGTCCGGCCCGGTGCCGCCATTTGCCCCGGCGTCGCTCGGCGCTCGTGGCGGCCTTTACGTCACCCGCCAGACCTTGTTCGCCCACATCGCCACACGCGAGAGCACGCAGGCCATGGCAGACGACCTGTTCGCAGCAGTGGAGAGTGGTCAGGTCAAGATTCACATCGACCAGCGCTACCCATTGCGAGAGGTGCAGCAGGCGCACCGCGACCTGGAGGCGCGCAAAACCACGGGTTGCACCATCCTCACGCTCCACTGATCGACTGATCGACTGATCGACTGATCGACCCATTGCCTGCTGGCGCCTTGCGAGCGCCCACGAGTCAGTCGGGGTAAGGCGCCAAGCCGCGCCGCAGACGGGCACGCTCGCAGGCGTCAGAGCCTGGCGCAAATTCCCTGCAGGGCGAGGGTCGCCACTCGTAGATGCCGCAGGCCGCTTGTGTGCCGACGACGCCGGTCAGTGCCGCGCAGCGCGGCGCGTTGTGGTCTGTGCCGCGCATGCGGCTGATGCCGGCAACCACATCCACCGACAAACCCACGGGGACGCAGCCGCCATGGTCGCTGCGCTCGTGCGTGGAGAAGTCCACGCGAAAACTGGCGCAGCAGGCGCCGCAGGAGAGGCAAGGGTGGGGCACGAGGTGGGGGCGCTACTGGGTTAATCGGGGTCAGACCCCGCAGATGTTGCGTGCTGGCGCGCCACCGGCTTGCATTTCATGCAATCCGGCCGAGCAAAAGGTACTCCATGAGTGCCTTTTGCACGTGCATTCGATTTTGGCTGCAGCACGCGGCCCGTGGCCGCTTCACATCCGCTGCGCGGATATGAGCCTTCGCCGAAACAGGCTGCTGGCGCTTGCGCGCCACCGGCTTGCATTTCATGCAATCCGGCCGAGCAGAAGGTACTCCATGAGTGCCTTCTGCACGTGCATCCTGTTTTCCGCCTCGTCCCAGACGACGGATTGGGGGCCGTCTATGACTTCGGCGGTGACTTCTTCGCCGCGGTGGGCCGGCAGGCAGTGCATGAACAAGGCATCGGGCCGGGCAGCGGCCATCATGTCTTCGTCCACGCACCAGTTGGCAAAGGCTTTGCGACGGGCGTCGTTTTCGGTTTCGAAGCCCATGCTGGTCCAGACGTCGGTGGTGACCAGATCGGCGCCTTTGCAGGCATCCCGTGGATTGCTAAAAAATTGATAGCTGTCAGCGCTTGCACCGCCTGCGCCAACAGCCAATTTCTCATCAATTTCGTAACCGCTTGGGGTGCTCACGTGCACTTTGAAGTTGAGCAGCTCAGCGGCTTGCAGCCACGTATTGGCCATGTTGTTGCCATCGCCCACCCAGGCGACGGTCTTGCCGGCAATGCTGCCGCGGTGCTCGATGAAAGTGAAGATGTCGGCCAGGATCTGGCAGGGGTGGAACTCGTTCGTCAGACCGTTGATGACGGGAACGCGCGAATGCTCGGCAAAGCGTTCGATCTTGGTGTGCTCGTAGGTGCGGATCATCACCAGGTCCACCATGCGGCTGATGACGCGGGCGCTGTCCTCGATCGGCTCGGCGCGGCCCAGCTG
>JAUCDU010000347.1:0-2062 GCA_034674825.1 Giesbergeria sp. | reverse complement strand
TGGGCAAGCGCTGACGCGCGCCAAAAACATTGCAGAGAAAGCCGCAGAAGACAACGCGCGCTTTCTAGCGACGATGAGCCACGAAATCCGAACCCCTCTCAATGCCATGCTGGGCATGACCCAGCTTGCGCTTCGCTATGAGTCCGAAGAGCCGCAGCGCGAGCGCATCAAGAAAACCTTGCGCGCAGGTCGGCATCTGCTGAGCGTCGTCAACGACGTGCTCGATATCTCGAAGATCGAGGCTGGCAAGATGGCTCTGGAAGCGGAAGCTTTCGCACCGCGTGAATGGCTGACCGATCTCGAGGAATTGTTCTGCCCCGAGGCGCAGGCGAAAGGCCTGAACCTGCAAGTGCACCTTGCACCAACGACGCCTGAACGTGTGCGTGGCGACCCGCAGCGTATGAGCCAGATAGCGATAAATTACTTGAACAACGCTATCAAGTTCACCCAGACCGGTGACATCACCCTTCTGCTGGACACGGTGGAAAACAGTGCCTCAGGTGTCTTCCTGCGCTGCCAGGTCACTGACACCGGCATGGGTATTGACGAGCGCGATCAAGCGTCGTTGTTCACTGCGTTCGAACAGGGCGACTCGTCGATCACGCGCCGCTTCGGGGGCTCCGGATTGGGCCTGTTCATTTCCCGACAGCTCGCTGAGCTGATGGGCGGCGCGGCAGGCGTGAGCAGCACCGTCGGCACTGGCAGCACTTTCTGGTTCACGGCGCGCGTTGATGTAATGCCAGCGCACACGCCCGCACCAGCAAATGCAGGCACTGAAGTGGTCGACCGGCCGATGCACAGCCCCTACCGCAGCACGCAATTCGCGCGAGGCGCCCGCGTACTTCTAGTGGACGACAACGAGCTCAATCGGGCCGTTGCCCATGGCATGCTAGAAGTGGGCGGCATTTTGGTCGATGAAGCCTGCGATGGTACGCAGGCAATCGCCATGCTGGAGGCCGCATCGGAGGACACGTATGCCCTGGTGTTGATGGACATGCAAATGCCCATCATGGATGGCTTGACGGCAACCACCGCGCTGCGTCAGAACCCGCGCTTTGCGCAACTGCCCATCATTGCATTAACCGCCAATGCCAGCGACGACGACATTGCACGTACCCGCGCTGCAGGAATGCAAGACCATCTGTCTAAGCCTTTGCTTGAGGAAACCTTGTGGTGCTGCATGCGGCGCTGGGTACAGCTCCCGAAATCGCCTGCTCCAGCCCCGCTCGTTCGCGTTGATGTCGACAGGCTCGTTGAATTGCACGAAACTTTGGGCCCGGTTCGTACGAACACACTCATGGTAGAGTTCTTGCAGGATTGCGAACGGCGTCTTGCACGCATCGAAGCGCTGACCACGCACGCGCATTCCCTCGAATGGGGGTCTCTCGCCCAAGACGCCCATGACCTGAGTGGCAGCGCAGGCAGCTTCGGCCTGACTCAATTGGGGGATCTCGCACACCAACTGAGCACACTTGCCGAGCAACGCGATGAAGCGGGTGCGCGGATCGCCATCACAGCGTTCTTGAAGCACGCACGTATGGACTTGGCCGCCCTAAAAGTCCACAATGAAAAGCAAGTTTTCAGTCATCGGCCCGCAGTGAACACCTGATTCTGTTTCCAAATCATTTGTGTCCAGGCGCGAGGCCGCAGACAGTGCTGTAGCACGGCACAGCGAAGCAACCACGACACCGAAACAGGACGATGCCCCATGAAAGACAAGCTGCGCACGTTGTTTTCCATCCGCACCAAGCGACAGGCGCCGCCCGTTGGCCCTTTGCCGCCGGTGGGGTCGTCCATCATGTGCCGCGGCCTCAAAATGCAAATCACCCACCCAATGCCGCGCGAACTGTGGGATTGGATGGTGTTGTCGGGCTGGCGCAACGTGCCTGTGGCCAACGATCGACGCCAGAGCATAGAGCTGCCAGCACGCACGATGAAGGAGCTGCTCGACGCCGCACCAAGCGAGCGCGAAGCGCTGCACGCTCGCATACTGCGCACCACCACACCGGCATCCTGAAACGCAGCTCTCCAATGCCCAGCAATACATAGCTATATTTTTAAT
>JAUCDU010000346.1:0-2112 GCA_034674825.1 Giesbergeria sp. | reverse complement strand
GCGACAGGAGTGGCTGCCCTTGCTGCCGTGGCGCTGTTCTTCGCGCTCCCTACATTGACGCAGTCGTCCCTGTCCAACATGAGCTACTGGATCGATTGGGCGAACCTGCTGGCCATGGCGCTGGGCTTGGGCGCATTGGTGGGCCTGTTCGTGCTGCCTTTGCTGCCGCTCTTGCGCCGGAAGCCGGCAGGACCCCGTCGGCTGCGCAGTGCCTGATCGGCACATGCGCGTCAAAGCCGGCTACAGCCGGTCAGCTTAAAGCGCCGTGCCGGGGCTGAAAACACGCGGAGTTGGTCACGCAAGCGCAGAGCGCGAGAATCCCGGCGACTTCGCGGCACCACCGTCTAAGGGGTGCTGGCGGTACGCAGCTTGCGCGGCTCCGGCGCAAGCTGCGCCCATTGGCTGGCGCTGTGCAGCACCACGCGGTTGCGGCCCTGTTCTTTGGCTTGGTAGAGCGCCTCGTCGGCGCATTCCAGCACCTGCTCCAGCGTCTGGTGCTCGGTGCCCGCAGCCACGCCAATCGAGACCGTCAAATGAACCGTGCCATTCGAACACGCGACTTGCAGCGCAGCCACCTGGGCGCGCAGCCGCTCGAGCAGCCGCAGCGCGCCGGACACATGGGTTTCCGGCATCAACACCAAAAATTCTTCGCCGCCCCAGCGCGCCACGACATCGGTGGTGCGCAGCGCTGCGGCGATGCACTCGACCACCCTGCACAACACCATGTCGCCCACCGCGTGACCATGCTGGTCGTTCACTTCTTTGAAATGGTCCAGATCCAGTAGAGCCAGCAGCAGAGGCCGGCGACTGCGTGCGCAGCGCTCGCGCTCGAGCGCCACCAGCTCGGTCATGCGGCGGCGATTCACCAGCCCGGTCAGTTCGTCGTGACCTGCCAGGTGGTTGATGTGTTCGAGCGCCACGGCAAGTTCGCCTTTTTGCCGCTGCAGCCGGGTGCGAACCTGCTGCACACGCAGGCCGATGAAGGTGCTGCCCGTCAGGACCAGCACCATCGTGACGCCGTAGGTGACGTTCAACGCGAGGGTGGAGCCAGTGGCGTCATTCCAGGAAACCGCTGCAATCGCTGCGCCGTGCAACGCCAGCGCGTACGCCAGATTTGCAGCCATCTGCTTTGGCTTCAGACTGAAGATGCCGAACATCATGATCAGGGCCAGAATGGCTGGCGTGATGCCGCGCGCTTCGCCGAAAACCACATAGGCCATGGCGTTGCCCGCCACGGCAAACCAGATTTGCGGCTGCGTCAGGGCCGGGTCGGCAAAACGTCGCGAGTAGCCCGTGCGAATGCAGACCAGCACGCACATGTTGAACGCCAACGCGGTCCCGAAAAGCGCCAAAATCTCTGTGAGGCTCGCAAATCCCGCACGCGCCAGCATCACGCCAATGACGGCGTAGGCGCCTGTGAGCAAGGCGGTCACCGCCGCCATGCTGACGCGGATACGCATGTGTGGGTCGCTGCCGAGAGTGCGGCGCGCCCAAGCGCTTTGCGTCAGACCAACCAGCACGGAAGATCCTTCAAAAGTGGCGCTGCCTTTGTCGCAGCTTCGGAACTCAGTTCCTGCATGTCAGAACGCTCTCCCCTGGCAACGCGGCAACGGTATGCATGAGAGAGCTTATAGCGCTTTGGGCGAAAGGACCCGCCTTTCGCCTTGCGCGCCCAACTGCTGCGCTGGTCGCGAGCGCGTCAGGCGATAGGGTCGGCTTCGGGCGGTGCAGGCTGTTCTGCTGCGCTCTGCGCTTGTGCTTGTGCGTTCAGACGCGCCTGTGCATTGCCAAGCGACCGCGTGACGACACGCACATCCATACCGTACATATCGGCAAACGCTTCGATGCTTTGGCCCGTCGATTCGAACGTGCGCAGCAGCGCTTCGTCTTTTGCAGCGCGCTCCGCCAGCTCTGCAAAAGCCTCGTCCAGCACCGCATTGGCGGCTTCGTCGCGTGTGCGCACGCGTTCGGCATAGTCCTCGCGCGAGAGGCCGCTGGCCTCGATGTTGTCGACAATGCGCGCACGCAGCCGGGGCAGTAAATCGTCCTGACCCCGTCCCTGGCGGCGCTTGTAGACCTCCACCAGCGCATGGTGCACATGCTCGGGCGCCA
>JAUCDU010000345.1:0-2122 GCA_034674825.1 Giesbergeria sp. | reverse complement strand
CAGTTGCCCTGCGAGTCGCCAAACACCTGAATCTCGATGTGCCGCGGGCGCAGCACGTACTTTTCGATCAGCACCGCATCGAGACCAAAGCTGTTGATGGCTTCGCGCTGGCAGCTGGCCAGGGCCGCAGCAAAGTCTTCGGCCTTTTCGACCACCCGCATGCCCTTGCCGCCGCCGCCCGCGCTGGCTTTGATGAGCACCGGGTAGCCAATGCGGTCGGCTTCGCGCTGCAGCAGGGCCGGGTCCTGGTCGGCGCCGTGGTAGCCGGGCACCAGGGGCACACCGGCCTTTTCCATCAGTTGCTTGGATTCGGCTTTGAGGCCCATGGCCTTGATGGCGGATGCCGGCGGGCCGATGAAGACCAGGCCGACCTTGGCGCAGGCCTGGGCGAACTCTTCGTTTTCACTCAGGAAGCCGTAGCCGGGATGAATCGCCTCGGCCCCCGTCGCCTGGGCCGCCTCGATGATGCGTTCCCAGCGCAAATAGCTGTCCTTGGGCGCGCTGCCGCCGATGTGCACGGCTTCGTCACAGACGGCGACATGCTTGGCGCTGGCATCGGCGTCCGAGTACACGGCGACCGTCTTGACACCCATGCGCCGCGCTGTTGCAGCGACCCGGCAGGCAATCTCCCCCCTATTCGCAATCAGGATTTTCTTAAACATTCGGGTTCTCCACGACCGGCTGTGAGCCGCCAAAAAAAGAAGAAAGGCGCCGCAGCACGGCGCGCAGGAACTTGAACAGCACGGTCAAGAGCAGCACCGACAGCACCAGCATGACCACCAACGCAAAACCGAAAGCCACCGGGTGCTGCGTGGCCAGCCAGACCACGCCAATCACCAGGCCGTCTTCAAACAAGGACACCAGGCCGTTGGAAAACGGCTCGGGCGAGGTGTTGACCGCTGCGCGCGTGGTCATCTTGGTCGCCATCGAGGTGGCGGCAAGCGAGCCGCCCATCAGCCCCGCGACCAGCCCCATGGTGGCGCTGTCCGCGCCAAAGACACCGGCGGCCAGAAGCGCGCCTCCAGGGACGCGGATGACGGTGTGGATCGCGTCCCAGGCGCTGTCGATCCAGGGCACCTTGTCGGCAAAGAATTCCACCAGCATCAGACTGCCGGCCACGGCCAGCACCAGCGGGTTCTCCAGGATACGCAGGCCGGCCGGAAGCGCGAGCATGTCGGTGGCCCCCATGAGTCCGACGATGAAAACCACCGCATAGAGCCGAAATCCGCTCGCCCAGCCAAGTGCGGCGGCCAGCGCCAACAGGCTGGGCATGTCGAGTCTTTCGGTCGCCCGCGCCATGCCGCCGGCGACTTCGCGCGCGGTGTCGGCGTCCACATGCAGACCGACCGTATGCAGCCATTGAACGATGTGCAGCCAGAGCGCGTCCATGTCAAGGTCCTGCCTCACGTTGAAACGCGCGCGCGCCTTGAACGTGGCGCGGCCCAAGCCAGCGGCCGCCGCGCAAGGGCCGCCCCGCCGCGCCGGCCGCGGCACCAAGCCGGCCTGCGCCGGCTTGCACGGCCCTGAAGAGCCGCCGGCTCTGGCGGCTGCACCGAGGCTCGCAAGGCGACTCAGGGGGATGCTTCATAGCCACCCTGGTTTGCGTTTCTGCAAGAAGGACTGGACGCCTTCGCGACCTTCCTCGCTGGCGCGGATGTCGGCAATGCCTGCCACTGTGGCGGCGATGAGCTGCGCATTGATTTCGCGCTCGGCGACGTCGATCACCAGCTTCTTGCAGGCCCGCACAGCGCTGGGGCTGGCGCTGGTGAGCGCCTTGAGCAGTTCTGCGACCTTGGCGTCGAGCGCGTCGGCAGCGACGACCTCATGCACAAAGCCGATCCGGTGCGCCTCGGCCGCGTCAAAGCGCTCTGCGGTCAGGAAGTAGCGGTGCGCGGCGCGCGCGCCCATGGCGCGAATGACGTAGGGGCTGATGGTGGCGGGGATCAGGCCCAGCTTCACTTCAGACAGGCAAAAGCCCGCCGTGTCCACGCAGACGGCCATGTCGCACGCGGCCACCAGGCCCATGCCACCGGCGTACACGTCGCCTTGCACGCGGGCGATCGTGGGTTTCGGGCATCCGTAGATCACGCGCAGCATGTCGGCGAGCTTGGCGGCGTCCGCC
>JAUCDU010000344.1:0-2144 GCA_034674825.1 Giesbergeria sp. | reverse complement strand
TGCCTTGCTGTGCATAGAAGGATTCACGCTCGCGCACATCCGCCGCGTATTCATCGGACGCCAGGATCTCGCGCGCGCGTTCGGCATCCAACCCAGCCTCGCCGCACAGGCGGACCAGCACGGCATGCGCGCCGACATTCTCGCCGTCCGTGAAGTACGCCTTCAAGAGCGCATGCTTCAATGCCAATTGGCGCCCTTCGAGGCCGGCCCAGTGCAACAGCCGATGCGCATCGAAGGTGTTGTAGGTGTGCGTGCGCTTGTCCATATTGAACGTGAAGCCGACATCAAGGCCACGCGCCGTGATGAGCTCGCCGTTTTGCCGCACCTGTTCAGGCGTCATCCCGTACTTGCGCGAGAGGCGCTCCACCGTATTCTGGCCTTCGGGCGGCATGTCCGGGTTCAGCTCGAAAGGCTGGAAATGAATTTCAGCATCGATCTCGCCCTGCACCCTGGACAAGGCGCTTTCCAGCGAACAGAGCCCCACCGCGCACCAAGGGCATGACACATCCGAGACGAAATCGATCTTGATCCGGGCAGTCATGTGCGGCTCCTGTAAGGACAAACGGCGGTGTCTCTCATTCTATCCATTCTGGCGCAGTTGACGCGGGCCCCGTTCAATGCTCAACGACTTGTGGCGCGAGGCGGGCGGGCGCGGGCTGCTTCGACCGCGCTTTGGGCGCCGGCTTTTGGCCCGGATGGGCCAGCATGGCCTGGCAATCGGTGGCCTCGGTCGTACCTGGATTCAACAAGGGCAGCAGCGCCGCGAAAGGCGTGGCCACCACGCCCAGCACCGCCGCAGCGCCAGCGCGCAACAGCAGCGGCCCCTTGTAAACGCCCACATCGGGGTGTGCGAACGTGCCGTGCGCGTATAGCGGGGTGCGCAGCGTAAAGACGCGTGCCGACTTGTTCTTGGGCGTGATGTCCAGATCCAGCGCCTCGGTGGACAAATTGATGGTGCCGGTGATGTCGACGACGGCATCGGTAGTATCCAACCGGAAGACACGAGTGCTCATCAGGCCATTGCGCACGCTGAAATCGCTGGCCATGCAATTGAGCACTACCTGGCTGTCGCCAAACAGCTTGTTGATCAGAATATTGGCCACATTCAGGCCTGCGGTTTCGAGCAGCAGACGGCTGATCGTGCCCTTGCTCACCAGCGCACGCAGATCGCCGTTGGCGTGGCCCAGCAACGCAGCGATGGAATTGCCCGAGCTTGCCAGCTTGGCGTCGCCATACAGTTCGCCGAAGCTGGCGCTCATGCTCTCGGCGCCGGGAAACAACCGCTTGAGTTTCAGGTGGCGCGCCGTCAGCGTCAGGTCCGCCTTCAACGGCTTGCTGCGGCCATCGACATGGATCACGGTGGCCAAGGTGCCGCCAGCCACGCCAAAATCCAGCGGTTCCAATGTCAGCACCCGATCGTTCAGCACAAGATGGGTCTGGATGTGCTCCAGCGGCAGGTCTTTGGCATGGACGATCTTCTGCCCCGAGAACCGGACATCCGCGTCCATCGTGCCCCAGCTGTCGGTGGAAATCGGATCGACCGGCAGCACCTTGCCGGAAGGCTGCTTCACCCTGGCGGAAGGCCGCAGCTCTTCCCCTTCGGCATTATGAACCGCTTCCAGGCGCCGGGCCTTGCGTGCCGCAGTATCGACCCCGACCAGCGGGCCCAGATCCTTGAATCTCAGCAGCGATGACCGCAATTCGCCACTCAACAAGGGACGCGGCTTGCGGATCCGGTATTCGAGCGTGCCTTCGATGTCGCTGGCGCCCACTTTGCCGCGAAAGCCGGAATACGTCCAGGTTTCGTGCCCAGGCTGCAGCGTGCCGACCAGATGGCCTTCGGTGCTGTAGGCGGGGGTGTTGGGCAGCACCACCCCCAATATGGGATACAGGTCCGCCATGGTCGCGCCCTGCAGTTTGAACTGCACATCCAGCGCCGCCAGGTCCTGCGGACGGGTCACCGAACCCTGGGCTTCGATCAGCGTTTCGCCGATTTTTACCTGAGCGTCGATGGGAAAGGGCTGACCGCCCTGCTGCAGCGACAGAATGCCGCCGACGCGGCCATTCCCCTGGATAGGCGCGCGGTTGTAGCTGCCGCTGAGCTTCCAGCCCAATCCGTAGCCTTCGGGAGTCACTTGCGGCAG
>JAUCDU010000343.1:0-2155 GCA_034674825.1 Giesbergeria sp. | reverse complement strand
ATTGCCAAGGCAGCGCACAAGGGGGACCTCAGCCTGCGCGAAGCCGCCGTGGCCAGTGGGCACTTGAGCGCGGAGCAGTTTGACGCCTGGGTGCGGCCGGAGGACATGGTCTAGCCGCCTGCCGAAGACGCGCTTCGGCCGCGTTGGCAGCAGGGGCAACGCTTGCGCGACGCCGCCCGGAAGTACACTAAAGATTCCTATGTCATGAATCTTTAATCCACTTGCCATGAACGTCCACGTCCACACCTCGCCCGACGCCATTTACCCCTTCGATGCACGCGGCGTCGCCAAGCGGTTTCGCCACGCTGCCATCTTTGGCGCACTCGATTCGCTGCACCCCGGCGAGACCATGCGCTTCGTCAACGACCACGACCCGCTCCCCTTGCTGCAGCAGCTGCAGGCGCGCTACGGCAATGCGGTCGAAATTACCTACCAACAGCGCGACCCAGGCGCCATCGTCATTGACTTCGTGCGGGTGTGAGCAAGCCCTTTGCGTGATTAGCTATGGATAAATGAGCTACTAACGCTTTGTAGATAAGCGCTAGAGGTCATTTTTACCTAAAAACCTCCTCAGACCGCTCCCGAGGTGAGCCTTGGCCAAGGCAGTCGCGTCATCTCTGACGCAACGTGCTCAATATCGGAAGGTGCCAGCGCCTGTGCGCTGACGCTAAGGCGTGCGGCCCACTGAGACAAGTGCGTGCTTTGCGAGCGCTTGTACAGCGGGTCGTAATGCAGCGCCATCAGCTCGCCGAACAAAGGCGCCAAGTCTCTTGCGTGCGCCCAGGCTTGCCAACGCTCGATCACCTCGCGACCATGCAACTCGCGCAGTCCATGCAGTTGCTGCGCCAGCCGCTCCGGGTCGTCGCCCAGGTTGGCGTAGTCGCGCAACAAGAAATCCAGACGGGCGGCAGGGGTCGCCACCACCTCGACGCAAGGGCTGGCGCGGACCCGCTGCAGCAACTCGGGTGGCACATTCAGGCGGCCGATGCGGCTGCTCTCCGCTTCCACATAGACAGGGCGCGAGATGTCAAATGCTTCGATGGCATGCGCCAGCGCCGTTTCAAACGCTGTCTGCGAGGGCTGCGCCACGCCCGGCCACGCCCCCAGCACCGAGCCGCGGTGGCGCGCCAGGCCTTCGAGGTCCAGCACCTGTTCGCCCTGCTGCGCCAGCGCTTCCAGCACGCGTGTTTTCGCGCTGCCCGTGGGGCCGCAGACCACGCGCATCTGTAGCTGTGGCGAGAGCGCTGCAATCTGCGCGATCACGTGCCGCCGCCAGGCCTTGTAGCCACCGGCGAGCTGCTGCGCGTCCCAGCCCACCATGCGCAGCCAGGTCACCATGGATCCGCTGCGCATGCCGCCGCGCCAGCAGTACACCAGCGGTTTCCAACCTGCAGGCTGCTCGGCAAAACGTCCCTGCAAATGCCGCGCCAGATTGGCCGCAACAAAAGCACCGCCAACCCGCCGCGCCTCGAACGCGCCCTGCTGCTTGTACAAGGTGCCGACGATGCGGCGCTCGTCGTCGTCCAGCACCGGGCAGTTGATGGCGCCGGGAATGTGGTCGATGGCGAATTCCGCAGGCGAGCGCGCGTCAATGACGGTGTCGAACGCCTGGCGTTCGGAGACGGCGACGGGGCCACGGTGGCTCATGAAAAATTCCTGGGAGTACGGGGAAAAGAGCGACTGGCACAATCGCCAGCACCATGCAAGACGCGACCCTTTCCCCTACCGAACCTATCAAACTGACCCAATTCGCGCACGGAGGAGGGTGCGGTTGCAAGATAGCACCCGGTTTGCTGCGAGAGATTTTGGCACGCGCGCCGCAAGGCATCGTGCCGCCGGAGTTGATGGTGGGCACCGAAACCAGCGACGACGCGGCGGTGTACCGCCTGAACGACAGCCAAGCCCTGGTGGCCACGACGGATTTCTTCACCCCCATCGTCGACGACCCGTTTGATTTTGGCCGTATCGCAGCGACCAACGCGCTGTCTGATATTTACGCCATGGGTGGGCGGCCAATTCTGGCGCTGGCCATTGTCGGCATGCCGATTGCCAAGCTGCCGCCGGACGTGATTGGGCGCATCTTGGAAGGCGGCGCCAGCGTCTGCCGCGAGGCGGGCATTCCGATTGCCGGCGGACATTCGATCGATGTGCTGGA
>JAUCDU010000342.1:0-2159 GCA_034674825.1 Giesbergeria sp. | reverse complement strand
CCTTGCGCTCCACCGGCCCCTTGGCGGTGGCCACGTCGCCCACCTGCTCGGCAATGGCCACCGATTCGCCCATGCGGATCAGGCGTGCCAGGTAGTTTTCCAGTGCGTGAAACGGCACGCCCGCCATCACCACCGGCTGGCCGGCCGACTGGCCGCGCTGGGTCAGCGTGATGTCGAGCAGGCGGGCGGCCTTCTCGGCATCGGCGAAAAAGACCTCGTAGAAGTCGCCCATGCGGTAGAGCAGCAGCGTGTCGGGGTACCCGGCCTTGAGGGCGAGGTACTGCTGCATCATGGGGGTGTGGCCTGAGAGGTCGGTGGCGGGGTGCGCTTGTGGGGCGTCGGTCATGGCGGTGGGGACGCTCTGGGTACGGATGCGGTCGGTCAAAAGAATCTATTGTCACTGACCAAGCGGCTTGCGCGTGCGGCCTAGGGCTGAGACATAACGCGTCTGGCGCACCCGGTCTTCGAGGTGGTTACCTTTTGTAATACCATGCTGCGGCAGGCGTGCCTCCGGCCAGTGTTTACCGGCGCCTTGCAAGATCTGCTGTTCACTTGAGAGGGATTGGTGTGACCGTTGCCCCGTCAGTGCGCCCGCTCGACCCCGAAGCGGCAATTGCTGTCCCTGTGGCACCTCCTGCTGCGCTGTTGGGCGTGCCTGCACTGCTGGATGCCGTCCCGGTGGCGCTGCTCCATTTTCGGCTCGAAGGCTCAGAACTGCGGCTGCAGTTTGCCAATGCTGCCGCGCACCGCCTGCAGGGCCTGCGGGCCATGCGAACGCCTGCCGCTTCAGCAGCCAAGGTGTTTGTGCTGCTGGTGGGCACGCACTTGCTTGAGCAACTGCGCGCTGTGGCGCAAACACAGGCGCCGCTTGATTGCCAACATGTGCTGCGCGACCAGGGCCAACTGCGCCTGGCCTGGAAAATTCACGCGCAGAGCATCCAGAAAAATCATATTTTGGTGACGGTGCAGGACATCTCCGAAGCCGAAGCTTTGGCTGGCAGGCTGTTGAACGCCCAAAGTGTGTTGACCGAAACCCAGCGCGAGCTGCGCGAACAGACCGAGGTCTTTGAGACCATGGAGAGCATGGCGCGTTCGGGCTATTGGCGGCGCATACGCGATGAGGGCGAATCGGTGTTGCTGTGGTCGCCCGGCCTGTGCGATATCGCCGGGCTTGAGCGGCAAGAGTGGATCAGCACCGAGCGCGCGCTCGGTGGCGTGCTGCCAGAAGACCGATCGGTGTTCGAATCGGCGCACGGAGCCGGCGTCAACGGCGACATCGAATACCGCTGGCGCCGCCCGGATGGCCAGGTGCGCTGGATGCGCGCGCGCGTGCGTCTGCCGGCGCAGCAAGACGGCGTGCTGGTGGAGATGGGCGTGGTGCAGGACGTCACCGAAGAGCGCCGTTCGGCCGAGCGCATACGCGACCAACTGGACTTCATGCAGAGCATTGCCAGCCGGGTCCCGGGCTTCATTTACCAGTGCCGGGTTCACCAGGACGGCAGCCACAGCCTGCCTTACGTGAGCGAGGCGGCCAATGAAATGATGGGGGTGAGCGGTGCGCTGGTGCGCCACGACACACAGGCTTTGGAGCGCAATGTCGCAAAGAGCGATGTCCGCATGCTGCGCCGCGTGGTCAGGCGCGCTTTGCGCACTTTGCAGCCTTGGCAGTGCGAGTACCGCGTGCATGCTCCAGACGGCACGGTGCGCTGGCACATGACCAGCGCTGCGTTGCAAGCCGAGTCTGATGGCTCGGTATTGATGCATGGCTACACGCAGGACATCACCGAGCGCAAGCACGCCGCGCAGGAGATCGAACGCCTGGCTTTCTACGACGCGCTCACCGAGCTGCCTAACCGCCGCCTGTTGCGCGACCGGCTCGATCGCCTGGTGCTCAGCAGCCAGCGCCACCACCAGCACGGCGCTTTGCTGTTCATCGACCTGGACAACTTCAAGGACCTCAACGACACCCTGGGCCATGACATGGGCGATCGGTTGCTCATTCAGGTGGCGCAGCGCCTGCTCGGCAGCGTGCGCGAGTGCGATACCGTGGCGCGCTTTGGCGGCGATGAGTTCGTCATCCTGCTCGATGGTCTGCACCGGGACATGGACCAGGCGGCGCGCCAGGCCGAGGTGATTGCGCGCAAATTGCTCTCGGCCCT
>JAUCDU010000341.1:0-2172 GCA_034674825.1 Giesbergeria sp. | reverse complement strand
AGTGCGCCCAGCGCCGCGAGGTCTGCAGGGTTGTGCTTGGCGATGAGCTCGGCCGCAGCGTTCGCCATAGCGATGAAGCTGTCGTTCTTGCTGACAAAGTCGGTTTCGCTGTTCACTTCAAGCAGCGCGCCGGTGTTGCCGTCGATGAAGCTCGTCACCACGCCTTCGGCGGTGATGCGTGAGGCGGCCTTGCCAGCCTTGGTGCCGAGCTTGACGCGCAGCAGCTCTTCGGCCTTGGCCATGTCGCCATTGGCTTCGGTCAGCGCCTTCTTGCACTCCATCATCGGGGCATCGGTCTTGCCACGCAGTTCGCCCACCATGCTTGCGGTAATTGCAGCCATTCTCAGTTCTCCAAATTCAGTTCGGTCGTATCAAGATAAAAAAACGGGGCCCTTCAAGCCCCGCTTTTTCCGCGACAAAAGTCACGCGGGTTCAGCGAGCTCAGGCAGCGGACGATTCCACTTCCACAAACTCGTCGGTGCCTTCAGCGGCAACCGCTTTCACCACGTCGTTCACGGCGTTGTTGCGGCCTTCAAGGACGGCGTCGGCCATGGCGCGCACGTACAGATCAACCGCCTTGGCCGAGTCGTCGTTGCCAGGGATGACGTGGTCAATGCCTTCGGGCGAGTGGTTGGTATCGACCACACCAATCAGCGGGATACCCAGCTTCTTGGCTTCGGCAATGGCGATTTTGTGGAAGCCCACGTCAACCACGAAGATCGCGTCGGGCAAGGCAGCCATGTCCTGAATGCCGCCAATGTCTTTTTCGAGCTTCTGGATCTCACGCGTGAACATGAGTTGCTCTTTCTTGCTCAGGGACTCAAGGCCACCCTCCTGCTGCGCCTTCATGTCCTTCAAGCGCTTGATGGAGGTCTTGACGGTCTTGAAGTTGGTCAGCATGCCGCCCAGCCAGCGCTGGTTCACGTATGGCACGCCGGCGCGCTGGGCTTCAGCGGCGATGGTGTCACGGGCCTGGCGCTTGGTGCCAACGAACAGCACGGTGCCGCGGTTGGCGGTGAGCTGCTGCGCAAACTTGGCAGCATCCTGGAGCATCGGCAGCGACTTTTCCAGGTTGATGATGTGAATTTTGTTGCGGTGGCCGAAGATGAACGGGGCCATCTTGGGGTTCCAGAACCGGGTCTGGTGGCCGAAGTGAACGCCGGCTTCCAGCATTTCGCGCATAGTGACTGCCATAAAAGTGCTCCAAAGGTTGGGTCTAAAATCCAGTCCGACATCGCGGCTCGCCACTTCATACGCTGGCTGGGCCGCAACACCTTGGCGGGACTGGTTTGCTATTGGTTTCGCTAAGGGCTTTACACCCCGCAAAACCCAAGGATTCTAGCATAGGCATGGCAAAAGACCTTGACAGCACGCTGCGCATGCTGCACGCGGGCGTCACCAGCGCCCCAGCGGAAATGCAGGCCTGCGTCGGCCACGCACAAGCACCTGCCTGTCGGAACGCGTTCTCGCTGCCCCTGTTCGATCAGGCTGTGCGCACAGCGGCAGATCCGGCGCTGGCGCACCGGCCTTTGGCGGGGCTTGCAGTTTCGGTCAAGGACCTGTTCGATATGCAGGGCATCACCAGCATTGCGGGCTCCACCGTTCTGGCGGGCGAACCGCCCGCATTGCAGGACGCTGTCGCGGTTGCACGCTTGCGCGCGGCCGGAGGCGTGGTCATCGGACGCACGCACATGGTCGAATTCGCCTTCTCTGGTGTTGGCACCAATCCTCATTTCGACACACCCGCTGCGTTCGATGGCCGTTTTGGCGCCCTGACGGGCCCGGCGCGGGTGCCGGGCGGGTCGTCATCGGGTGCAGCGGTATCGGTCGCCACCGGAGCGGCGTTCATCGGCCTGGGCTCGGACACCGGCGGGTCGATTCGCATCCCGGCAGCGCTCTGCGGCATTGTCGGCTTCAAGAGTACCGCCCGCCTGGTGCCCAACGATGGCGCAATCCCGCTCTCCCCTACGCTCGACACGGCCAGCGCCTTGACCCGCTCGGTGCGGGACGCCGTGCTGGCGCATGAAATCCTGGCCGCGCGGCGCGTGACGCGCAGCCCAGCGCCGTTGTCGGCCTGGCGCCTGGCAGTGCCCGGCGGCGTGTTCTTCGATGGTCTGGAAGCACCTGTGCGCACGGCGTTTGAACGCAGCCTCGCGCAATTGCGCCGCGCCG
>JAUCDU010000340.1:0-2240 GCA_034674825.1 Giesbergeria sp. | reverse complement strand
AGCCCTGCGACGATGACGCGCTTGCGCCCCAGCCGATCAGAAGCCAGCCCCAGCGGCAACTGCAGGAACGCCTGCGTCAGACCGTAGATACCCATGGCCAGACCCACCAACGCCGGGTCGTCTCCGCCCGGGTACTTGCGCGCCTCCAGCGCAAAAACGGGAAGCACCAGAAACAAACCGAGCATGCGCAGCGCGAAAATCAGCGCCAGGCTGATGCTCGAGCGCCGCTCCAGCGCTGTCATGCGATGCGCGGGTTCGGCAGTTCTGGAAGGAGACGAAGAAGCGGAAGCGGTGGACTCGGACACGCGAGGCAGGCCGGCCGGGAGGCTGGCGGCGAAGGCTGGACAAGCCGCGATTGTGCGCGATCCGGTCACCGTGTGTGGGGCAAACCCTGATTGGCTGCCGGGCATCCGCTCCACCGCAGAGCCCACACCGCGCCGCAAACCGATGCACGCGCAAGCGCCCGTTTCTTTATCATGGAGGGTTTTCCCAGCTTCAGCGCGCCCGACGCTGCGCGCCCCACGTGAACCCAATTTCTACTCTCGACCCGGCAGACACGCCGGCCCAGGCAAGCGATGCCGACGCCGGTCGCCCGCTCGCTCAGATTCTGCAGGCCCAGGGGCGCATCAGCATCCGCGGCGCACGCACGCACAACCTCAAGAACATCGACCTGGACCTGCCGCGCAACCGCCTGGTGGTGATTACGGGGCTGTCGGGCTCGGGCAAGTCGAGTCTGGCGTTTGACACGCTGTACGCCGAAGGCCAGCGGCGCTATGTGGAGAGTCTGAGCGCCTACGCGCGCCAGTTTCTGGGGCGGCTGGATAAGCCCGACGTCGATTTGATCGAAGGCCTCTCGCCCGCCATTGCGATTGAGCAAAAGGCCACCAGCCACAACCCGCGCTCCACCGTCGGCACCGTGACCGAAATTCACGACTACCTGCGCCTGCTGTACGCCCGCGCCGGCACGCCCTATTGCCCGGAGCACGGCGTCCCGCTGCAATCGCAGACGGTGAGCCAGATGGTGGATGCCGTTCTTGCCTTGCCCGACGAAACCCGGCTCATGCTGCTGGCCCCGGTGGCGCGAGACAAGAAGGGGGAGTTCGTCGAACTGTTCGCGCAGATGCAGGCGCTGGGCTACGTGCGCTTTCGCGTCGATGGCCAGGTGCTGGAGGCCGAGAACCTGCCAGCGCTCAAAAAGACCGAAAAACACAACATCGACGTCGTGATCGACCGCCTCAAGGTGCGGCCGGATGCGCAGCAGCGCCTGGCCGAGAGCATCGAAGCCGCGCTGCGCGTGGGCGCGAGCGCGGGCGAAGCCAACGGCCGCGTGCTGGCGCTGGAGATGGACAGCGGCGCGGAGCACGCCTTCAGCGCGAAGTTCTCCTGCCCGGTGTGCAGCTACTCGCTGCCCGAACTCGAGCCACGCCTGTTTTCGTTCAACTCGCCCATGGGCGCCTGCCCCACCTGCGACGGCCTGGGCCACAGCGAGGTGTTCGACCCAGCGCGCGTGGTCGCCTTCCCCACGCTCAGCCTGGCCAGCGGCGCCATCAAGGGCTGGGACCGGCGCAACGCCTACTACTTCGCCATGCTCGAGAGCCTGGGCGCGCACTACGGCTTTGACGTGGACACGCCGTTCGAGCAATTGCCGGTAGCGGTGCAGCAGGTGGTGCTGCACGGCTCGGGCGAGGATCAGATTGCGTTTCGCTACCTGGTGGAAAGCGGCGCCTCCAAAGGCAAGGCGGTGCTGCGCCAGCACCCGTTCGAAGGCATCCTGCCCAACATGACGCGGCGCTACCGCGAGACCGATTCCAGCGTGGTGCGCGAAGACCTGGCGCGCTTTCGCCAGTCGCAGCCCTGCCCGGACTGCCACGGCACGCGCCTGCGCCGCGAGGCGCGCTTTGTAAAAATCGGCGAGGGCGCACAAGCCCGCGCCATCTGGGAAGTGAGCCACGCCACGCTGTCTGCGGCCCACACCTGGTTTGCCGAGCTGCAATTGCACGGCGCCAAGGCCGACATTGCCGACAAGGTGGTGCGCGAGATTGCCACGCGCCTGCAATTCCTGAACGACGTCGGACTGAGCTACCTGAGCCTGGACCGCAGCGCCGAAACACTCTCCGGCGGCGAAGCACAGCGCATTCGCCTGGCCAGCCAGATTGGCTCGGGCCTGACCGGCGTGATGTACGTATTGGACGAGCCCAGCATCGGCCTGCACCAGCGCGACAACGACCGCTTGATTGCCA
>JAUCDU010000339.1:0-2245 GCA_034674825.1 Giesbergeria sp. | reverse complement strand
CCAGGTGGTGTGCGCCAGATGCCATTTGACGGGGCTGGCGTCGGGCATGGACTGTGCGCCGCAATCTTCGGCCGAAAGTGGCTCTGCCAGCGCCGAACTTTGGCGCCGAACGGCCAGGAAGCGGGAGGCTAGTGCGTTCATCAGGCCATTCTCAAGGCTGGGCGTGCACGACGGCAAACCATTCGCGCGCATCGGTCCAGGCGCGGGCGCGTGAGAAACCGGCCTGCGCCAACAGATTGCAAAACATGTCCAGCGAATACTTGTAGCTGTTCTCGGTGTGGATGCGCTCGCCCGCCTGGAAGGCCCGGCCACCGCCGGGCCACCAAACTTGTGTGGGCGAACGGGCTTGCAGGTGCATTTCAATGCGCGAATCGGCTTCGTTGAAAAAGGCACAGTGCTGCCAGCCGGCAAGGTTGAAGTCGCTGCCGATCAGACGATTGACATGCGCCAGCGCGTTCAGGTTGAACGCCGCTGTGACGCCTTGGGCGTCGTCGTAGGCAGCTTCCAGCACCGCAACGTCTTTTGGCAGGTCGATGCCGATCAGCAAGCCACCGCCGTCTCCGGCCAGAGCACGCATCTGGCGCAACAGTGCCAGCGCCTGCTGCGGATCGAAGTTGCCAATCGACGAGCCGGGATAAAAAACCAGGCGCTTTTCGGTCGGAATGTCGCTGGGCAGGTGGATGCCGCGCGTGATGTCGCCGCCCACCGCATGCACCGCCATGCCGGGAAAACGCTCGCCAAGGCTGCGCACGGCGCCGGCGAGGTAATCGGCGGAGATATCGACGCCGACGAAATGCGTCGGCGCCAGCATGCCGCACAACACCGAGGCCTTGGCGCAATTGCCGGCCCCCGGCTCGATCAAGGTGCAGCCTGTGCCCACAGCCTCGGCGATGGCGGCCCCGTGCTCGCGCAGGATGCTGTGCTCGGTACGGGTGGGGTAGTACTCCGGCAAGCGCGTGATGGCGTCGAACAGCTTCGAGCCACGCTCGTCGTAGAAATACTTGGGGGAAATGCGTGCCGGCGCACCGCACAGGCCCTGGATGATTTCAGCGTGGCGGGGTTCGTACATGGGCAGACGGGACTTTCTCGGCGGCGCCGCTGGCAAAAGAAGTCCTGCGGGCATCGGCCAGGGCCAAGGCGTGGCGACCACAGGGCAGCCCTGTCATTGTGCCGAGCGCGGCGCCCAGGCTTTGTAAGCCATCGCCCTGTTGGCGCTGCGGGCCTCTTGCCGCCCGAACAACCCAACGCTTAAGGGAAAGTGCCTTCAGTGCGACCGGCCCCGCATGCGCCCAATGGCCGTGACGACAAGCAGCACCACGGCGCCGGCAGCCACCCCCACGCCAGCGTTCATCAGTTGCTCCGCCAGCGTGTCCCACAGGCCTGCGAGTGGGCCAATGGCCACACGCGCAGCCAGGGCGTCAATGCCCTCCGCCAGCGCATGCACGCCGTGCACCAGAATGCCGCCGCCGACCAGAAACATCGCCGCCGTACCGATAACGGAGAGCGACTTCATCAACCCCGGCGCGGCGCGCAAGATCCACCCGCCCATGTGCTGCGCCGCAGCGCTGGACTTCCTGGTAAGCCACAGCCCCAGGTCGTCGAGTTTCACGATGCCTGCCACCAGGCCATAGACACCGACGGTCATGACGGCCGCGATTGCCGACAGCACCCCGACCCGCTGCGCCAGCGGTGCGGTCGCCACGGTGCCCAAGGCGATGATGATGATTTCGGCCGACAGGATGAAGTCCGTGCGTATGGCGCCCTTGATCTTGTCCCTCTCAAGCGTCACCAGATCGACCTGCGGATCGACGTTGGCGCGCACGCGGCTTTCATGCACGACTGCGTCTTCTTGCGGGCCGTGTAGAAAACGATGTGCCAGTTTCTCGGCGCCCTCGTAGCAGAGGAAGGCGCCACCCACCATCAACAGCGGCGTCACGGCCCAGGGCGCAAATGCGCTGATGACCAAGGCCAGCGGCACCAGCATGAGCTTGTTGACCATGTAGCCCTTTGCCACCGCCCCGACCACCGGAAGCTCGCGCGCGGCGCGCACGCCCGAGACCTGCTCGGCGTTCAGCGCCAGGTCGTCGCCCAGCACACCCGCGGTTTTGCGAGCTGCGACCTTGGTCATCATGGTGACGTCGTCAGCGATAACGGCGCTCTTCTTGGCCGCGACCTTGGTCATGAGCGCGACGTCGTCGAGGATGGTGGCGATGTCGTCAAGCAGCGTCAGCAGGCTGGCTCCGGC
>JAUCDU010000338.1:0-2276 GCA_034674825.1 Giesbergeria sp. | reverse complement strand
CGACTTCAACAATGCCGCGCAGCAATTCCCGACGCTGATCGTCGCGCGGCTGGCCGGGTTTACGTCGGCAGCGATGCTGGAGTCCACGCAAAGCGAAGAGGAGCGCCGCGCGCCGCGGGTGCAGTTCTAGGGCCGAGGCCGATGCGCTTTTGGGACCAACAACACGACGCGCGCAGCGAAACGCGGCGCCTGCTGCTGGCGTTCGCCGTGGCGACGGTGGTGCTCGTCTTGGCGGTCCATGCCTCGCTGGTGCTGGCCTGGTGGCTGATGGCGCTGCTGCTGCCGGTGCGCCTGCCGTTCCCGGCGGGCTTTTTGGTGGCAAACGTGGGCGTCTCGCTGTTGCTGGTGCTCGGCGGCTGGTGGGTGGAGACGTCGAACCTGCGCGCCGGCGGCGTCAAGCTGGCCAAGCGCATTGGCGCGCGCGAACTGCGGCCCAGCCTTTCGCACGCCGAGCAGCGCCTGGCCAACGTGGTTGATGAGCTGTGCATTGCCGCGCAGATGCCGCGCCCGCAGATCATGGTGCTGCCGCGCGTGGACGCCATCAACGGCTTTGCTGCGGGCTGGGACGAGCAGGATGCCGTGCTCGCCGTCACCCAGGGCGCGCTGGACCACCTCACGCGCGAGGAAATGCAGGGCATGGTGGCGCATGAACTGAGCCACCTGCACGAGGGCGATACGCGCCTGAAGATGCGCCTGGCCGGCATGGTCTTCGGGTTGGAGCTGGTCTACAACTTTGGCGACGAGATGCGCGAGCGCGGCGGCCTGGCCTGGTGGTTCGGCTCGGCCGTCATGCTCGCCGGCCTGGCCGGCTGGCTGACCGGGCAGATTCTCAAGGCCGCCGTGTCGCGCCAGCGTGAATATCTGGCAGATGGCCGCGCTGTGCAGTGGACGCGCAGCAAGGACGGCCTGGGCGGCGTGCTGCGCAAGGTGCTGGGCCAGCGCCAGGCGGCCGAGCGCGCCGGGCAGCAAGAACCACGCCGTGGTGGGCTGGCACACCCAAGCGTGCAGCACATGCTGCTGGTCGATGTGGAAGCCACCGGGCGTTGGGGCGATGGCCTTGCTGCGCGCCTCGCTGGCCGGCTCGACTCCCACCCCAGCCTCGAAGACCGCGTGCAACGCGTCTACGGCAGACGCATGGCGCCGCTGCCGCTGACGCCGGTGAACGAACCGCCCGAGCGCGCGCACCGAAACGCCGGCCCTGTGGCCGATGCCCAAGGGCCTTCGCTGGCTTCGCTGGTCGACCCCTTTGCGCGGCTGTGAATGCCTTGGGTCAGAACCTGATGGAGGCATGCCGCACCATGGGTGGATTCTTGGGCCGGCGAAAGAGCGGCGGCGCGCCTGCGGGTGCGCGACAGACATGAACGAGCAGCCGCAAGACACCACGCAGAGTTTGGATCGCCCACTGGACGTTGAACAGGCGCCGTCGCTGCACGCGCAGTCGCACCGGCTGCGCGACGCCGAGCTCGATGCCGTCGTTCAGATCGTGCCTACCTCAGGGGGCGTACGCATGTATTTTCCTTACTTGCGGGCGTGGCAGCGCCATATCCTCTGGCCAGCGATTGGAGTGGTCTTTGCGGCAATTGCCCTGTTTACCGCCAGGTCGGGTGCACCGTTCGGGGTGTTGCTTGGATTGGGCGCGGTCGCGACAGGGGCAAATTTGCTAGCCTGTTATGCGCTGGGCAACAGCTTTCGCGTGGTGATCGATGGGCGCGGCGTGCAGACCGAGCGGCGTCTGTTCGGGCTGAGGCTGGCGCAGCGCAGCGTGCCTGCGGGCGACATCGCCGGTCTGGCGATCAAGCTCAGCTACACCACCGAGACCAACGCGAAGGAAGAGGCGTTCTACCGGATCTATGCGGTCCTCAAGGACGGCAAGCGCGCCATGGTGGCGGACAGTCTGCGGGGGCGGCCCCTTGCCGAGCGCCTGCTGAGCCTGCTCGCATTCAAAACGCCCTACGACCGCACCGATCCTGGCTGATGGCGCATAGATGAGCGTTGAGGCGAAGGTGTCGGCACGCTTCCCGAATGCGGCGGTGGGTACGACCTATTTGTACTTAGGTCCAGAAGCTTCAAGGCGCGGCTGCGGCTGGAACTGCAGCCTTGCCAGCGCGAGCGGTGCGACTAGGCGACCGGGCGCGGCGGGTGCACGGGCAGCGCGCCGCTGTCGCCTTCCTTCCTGATCATTTTGAGTCGTACCCGCTCGATCGCATGGGATGGCTCCAGCCCCTTGGGGCAGACTTCCGAGCAGTTCATGATGGTGCGGCAGCGAAACAGGCGGT
>JAUCDU010000337.1:0-2349 GCA_034674825.1 Giesbergeria sp. | reverse complement strand
GACGAAATCGATGCCGACTACGATTTGTCTGATGAAGAGGGAGAAAAATATCGCCTGCTGGAACTGCGTAACACGCACAGGGAGTTTGGCAAGCATAATCGGAGGAATTTATATTATTCTTTCTTTGTCGATCACCAAGGCGAAGTTTCCTTGCACAAAACGAACGGTGATGCGGAAGTAAAGCCTGATTGGGACGATGGTTTTGAGGGGTGCTGGACTTGGGATCGCACAAAAGCCGCCAAGGATTTACACCTACTTGAAGGGAAAGAAATAAAGGGGCGATGGAAAATTTTCAGACGGAGCTATGCAAATGGTTCGACTAAAATGCTGAAAACTATTTTGCAAGATAAGGAGTTTTTCACAGAGAAGGGGCAAAAAGAACTTAACAATTTGTTTTCTACAAAAAGTAAAATTTTTCCCTCGCCCAAGTCTCCCTGGCTCATCAAGAATCTCTTGCAGACAAATACATCAGACGACGACTTAATCCTCGATTTCTTCGCCGGCTCCGGCACCACCGCCGAGGCTGTCATGCGCCTGAATGCCGAGGACGGCGGCCAGCGCCAATTCCTTCTGGTGCAGATTCCCCAGCCCATCGACGCCAAAAAGCAAAAGGACGCCCACGAATTCGTCACCGGCACGCTGGGCAAGGCCGAAGCCACGATTTTCGAGATCACCGCCGAGCGCATCCGCCGCGCCGGCAGCCAGCTGGCCACGCAGCACCCCGGCCTGGACACGGGCTTTCGCGTCTTCGACCTGGTGGACGACCCCGATGCGTTGATCCTGCAAAAGCCGCTGGCCGAGGCGACGCAGGACGACCTGGCGCAGCTGCAGCAGACCATTGCCACTCCGCAGCCGGCGCTCATCCCGCGCGTGCTCTACAACCTGCTGCTGGCCGAAGGGCTGCCGCTGTCCACAAAAATTCACGAAATTCGCCCTCACGCCTTGTACAGCGCCGGCGACGTGCTATTGATTTTGCAGGCCGTGGAGGTCGATGAGGTGCGCGCCGCCCTGCACGCGGCGCAGCAGCAGGGCCGCGCGCTGACGCACTTGAGCGTGTTCGCACCCTGGGTGCGCGACAACAATTTCCTGCTTGGCCTGGACACTTTGCTACTGACGCTGGAGCTGTCGCCCGAGCGGCTGCGCCTGCGCGGCTGACAGGAGCGCGACGCCATGACCGCCACCGCGCAGTTCCAGTACACCCGCCTGGCCTACCAGGCGCAGGCCGTCGAGGCCGTGGCGCAGGTCTTCGACGATGTGCGCTTCATCGCCGCCGACAACCCCCAGGCCAATCCGACCTTCCTGCCGCACGAGGCGCAGCAGGCCCTGCGCGCCAACATCGAACGCATCCGCGCCGAGCGCAATATCAACGCCGGCAGTGTGCTGGTGCCGGGCACGCGCACGCCGGCCCTGAATCTGGACGTGCTGATGGAAACCGGCACGGGCAAGACTTTCACCTTCATCGAGACCATCCACCGCCTGCACCAGCGCCACGGCCTGGCCAAGTTCATCGTGCTGGTGCCCAGCAACGCCATCCGCCAGGGCACCTTGCGCAGCCTGCAGACCACGGCGACGTTCTTCGCGCGCGAGTATGGCGGCCAGCACATCCGCGTCTTCAACTACTCGGATAAGTCGGTGGGCGGCTTCATTCACGCGGCCAACCGGGGCATCTCGGTGCTGGTGGCGACGTGGCAATCATTTGCCGGCGACAGCAAGGTCATCAACAAGCGCGGTGTGGAGGCCAACCTGTTTGGCCACGCCAGAAGCTATATGGAGGCGCTGGCCGCCCTGCGGCCGGTGCTGGTCATCGACGAGCCGCACCGCTTCGAGGGCCGGGTGGTGCAGGAGTTCTTGCCGCGCTTTGAGCCGCTGCTGACGCTGCGTTTTGGCGCCACCTTCCGGCGTGACGAGTTCACCAACCTGATCTATACGCTGGACAGCCTGGAGGCGTTTCGCCTGCGCCTGGTCAAGGGCATCACCGTGGACACGGTGGGCGCCGGGGCCGACGCGCAGCAGACGCTGACGCTGCTGCAGGTGACGGGCACGGCACGCGAGCGCAGCGCGCAGGTGGCTTACCGCACAGCCGCCGGCCGGGCCGCCAGCGCCACCCTGCAGGCCAAGGACAACCTGGGCGACAAGACCGGCCTGGCGTTTCTGGACGGGCATGTGGTGGAGAAGATCACCCGCTCCGAGCTGCTGTTCACCAACGGATTTGCCCTGCCGCTGGGCGAGGCGACGGGCGTGGGCCTGTTGGCCGAAGAGGTGCAGTCGCTCCAGGTGCGCCAGACGATTGCCCACCATTTCGAGCGTGAGGAGCGGCGGTTTCAGCGTGGCATCAAGGCCAACAGCCAG
>JAUCDU010000336.1:0-2349 GCA_034674825.1 Giesbergeria sp. | reverse complement strand
CTTGCGCCTCTGGCGCTTGCTCGGAGGCGCAACGCGCCTCAGGGGGTTGTCCCCTATTCCTCCAGCTCCACCCGCGCCAGGTCCACGTCCAGCTGCTCCATCGCGTCCTGGGGTTCGCACGCCGCCGCCTTCTGGTACAGCGCGGTGGCTTCGTCCATCTTGCGGTCGCCCTCCAGCATCACCAAGGCGTTCGCATACTCGATCATCGCAATGGCCGATTCGGGGTTCAGACGCAGCGCTTCCCGGAACAATTTGAGCCCCTTGTCTTTTTTCGCGCCGTAGGTCATGCCGCCAATCAGCGCCCCGACCTTGTCGATCACTTCGGCATGGAACGCGCCCAGCGCAATGTGCGCGTCCGCATGTGCTGGCGCCAAGGCGATCGCCTTTTCCAGCGATTCGCGGATCTTGCTGCCCAGGCCCTGCGCCAACGCCTTCGCCACGCTGATGCCCTGGCTGTAGCGCCCCAGCGCGTAGGCATTCCAGTACCAGGCGTTGGCGTTGTCCGGGTCCTGCTCGGCCTGCGCCTGCGCCTGCTCGGCGATTTGCATGAACAGGTCGAGCCGCGTCTTTTCTTTCTTCTCCAAATAGGTGGCGTAAATGGCGGTGGCCTTGTTCGCCACCGTCACGCCGGCACCCCCCGCTGCCAGACCGGCCTGCGCCGCCTCCTGGAACTGGCCGTTGTGGAAATGCACCCACGCCGCCAGCACCTGCGCGTCCTTGGGCAGGGGTTCGGCGTCGCCAATATGCAGGCGGGACCAATGCTTCTTCAGCCGGGCGGCGTCGTACGCGTATTGGCCTGCATGCGGGAAGGGGGTCCATTTCGCCATGGGATTCTCCGGTTCAAGGATTCAACGGTCCTGGTCCTGATACGCCTCGGCCAGGCGCAGCAGGTGCTGGCGCTGATCGGCTTGCAGGTAAGGCATGAGCAGGTTAAGCACGTGGTGCGCACCGCGCATCAGCGCCGCCTGCGCACTCTCGGGCTCCAGCGCCCGGCGCGGATCGCGCACGTATTCAAAACTGAGCCAATAGGTCAGCACCACCACCATGCTGGTCGCGGTGGGGCCGGCCGCGCGCGAATCGATCTGCAAGGCGCCGGCGTGTTCCATGCCCGAGAGCAGGCTTTGCACCGCACGGGTCTTGTCGGCCAAGACGCTTTGGAAATGGGTCTCCAGCAAGCGGTTCTTGGACAGCAGGTCGTTCAGGTCGCGGTAGAGGAAGCGGTATTGCCAGATCAGCTCGAACAGCGAATGCAGGAAAAACCAGGCGTCCTCCACATTGCGCACCGAGCCCGCGGCCGCAAGCAACTCCCCGAGCGCGCTCTCGTAGCGCCGAAACAGCGCATTGATGAGTTCGTCCTTCGCCGGGTAGTGGTAGTAAAGGTTGCCTGGACTGATGCGCAGTTCGGCGGAAATCAGCGTTGTCGAAACATTGGGCTCGCCGAACCGGTTGAACAGTTCCAACGTGACTTCAAGGATGCGTTCTGCGGTGCGCCGGGGCGCTTTTTTCACCATGGAGTGCGGCCTGTTGCGTCGGTTGGTTGCTGCGTGCATTGAGCGGTGTGCAAGCTACTCTAACCGACCCGCACGCATGTCTTCGATGCTGCGGCGCACCATCTTGATGATCCACAAACGGCTCGGCCGCCAGACCCTGTGCGGGTGTGGCGGCCGAGCCGAGCTGGGCGCTGCGGTGCAGCAGGTACTCAGGAAGCGCTGGCGCCGTCAGAATCGGCGGCGCGGGGCGCTGCCTTCGGAAACGGTGCGCGTGCCGTGCGTGGCTTGGCGGCAGACTTCTTGGCTGCGGCTTTTGCCGGGGCTTTCACCGCAGACTTGGCCGCAGCCTTCTTGGCGGGCGCCTTGGCAGCTTTGGCTGTTGGCTTGGTCGCCGCCTTGGCAGCAGGCTTGCCCGCTGCCGGCGTGCTCTTGCCCAGGCTCTTGGCAAGTGCGTCAATGCGGGCGCTGAGCGCGTCCAGGTCGCGCGACGAGGGCACGCCAAGCTTGGCGAGCGACTTGGCAACGCGGTCTTCAAAAATGTTTTCCAGCTTGTCCCACTGGCCGGCGGCGCGCGAGCCAATGTCGCTGGCCATGTTGGTCACGCGGCTGGTGGCCTCGGAGATTTTTTCTTCCGCTGCGGACTGGGTCTTGCGCTGCATCGACAGGCCTTCCTTCACCAGCGCCTCAAACACCTTGGTGCCTTCTTCCTGCGCCTTGGAAAACGCCCCCAGGCCAGCCAGCCAGATTTGCTGTGTCGATTCCTTGACCGCGCCCGCCAGTTGTGCGCCGCCCTTTTTCTTGTCGTTGCTGATTTTTTGAAGTTTCTTGACCATGGGGTCCTCCGAACGGATTGGATGGG
>JAUCDU010000335.1:0-2363 GCA_034674825.1 Giesbergeria sp. | reverse complement strand
ATGTGGTCGAGGCGCCGGCGCGGGTTTTCGACTCGCAAGAGGCGTTGCTCGCCGCGTTTGACGCCAACGAACTGCACGGCGACGTGGTGGCCGTGGTGCGCTTCCAGGGGCCACGGGCCAACGGCATGCCAGAGCTGCACAAGCTCACGCCGCCGCTGGCCGTGCTGCAGAACCAAGGATTTCGGGTGGCGCTGGTGACCGACGGACGCATGAGCGGCGCCTCGGGCAAGGTGCCCGCCGCCATTCACGTCACGCCCGAGGCCCTGGGCGGCGGTGCGCTGGCGCGCGTGCGCGATGGCGACATCGTGCGTGTCGATGCCGACGCCGGCACGCTCGACGTGCTGGTGGGCGCCGAAGAATGGGATGCCCGCGCCCCCGCGCAGCCAAGCGGGCTGCATCCGCACACTTTTGGCCGGGACCTGTTCCACAATTTCCGGCAGAACGCCGCTGGCGCCGAGCAGGGAGCCTGCACATGGCTGTAAAGGCTCCCCCTGAGCCGCTATGCGTCATCCCCCGGGGGCGCCACCGGTGGCCTGGCAAAGCCAGTTCCATGGTGACACGGGTTTGCCTCGTGCCGGTCCCACTTTCGCCTAAGGTACGCACGACCAAAGAGCAAAGCCCATGAAGCCGCTTGAAATTGCCAGCCACGGCCCCGTCATTCCCGTTATCGTGATCGAGCGCGAAGCCGACGCGCTGCCACTGGCGCGCGCGCTGCTCGCAGGCGGTGTGCGGGTGCTGGAAATCACCCTGCGCACGCCGGCTGCCTTGCCTGCTATTGAAGCCATCGCCAAGGCCTTGCCCGAGGCCATCGTCGGCGCCGGCACGGTATTGAATGCCGACGATGCGCGGCGTGCCCACGCGGCAGGCGCGGTGTTTGCCGTAAGCCCTGGCTACACGCACGCCGTGGGCGAGGCGTGCCGGGCTCTTGCGGTGCCGCTGCTGCCGGGTGTGGCAACGTCGGGCGAGATCATGGCGGCGCTGCAGGACGGCTACGACTTTCTCAAGCTCTTCCCGGCGCAGGCCGTGGGCGGGCTCGGCCTGCTCAAGGCCTGGGCCAGCCCGTTCGGTGCGGTGTCGTTCTGCCCCACCGGTGGCATCACAGCGCAGTCGGCGGCTGAGTACCTGGCGCTGCCCAATGTGCGCTGCGTCGGAGGCTCGTGGCTGACGCCGCCCGATGCAGTGCGCGCGGGGGACTGGGCGCGCATCAGCGCACTGGCGCAGGCGACGCACGCGCTGAAAAATCAAGTGAAATAAGGCTCCAGCGCTTATCTGGTAAGCGTTACTAGCTATTGAAAATAGAGCATAAAAATTTGCGATGCAGCGCCTGAAGCTCGCGAGCCGCATCGGCGCGCTGCAGTGCAAAAAATGGGTGTAAAGCGGCGGCTTGCCGCCCTATCATGGCGCGGGGCGTTCGTCCCACCATCCAAAAAAACTCACCAAGAGAGGAACCATGCCATGAATTTCATGCAGGCCATTCAGAGCTGTCTGACCCAGTACGCAACGTTTACGGGGCGCGCGCCGCGCTCGGAGTTCTGGTGGTTTTTCCTGTTCCAGATTCTGGTGGTGATCGTCTCCAGCCTGTTGGGCGAGATGGTGTACAGCGTTGTGGTGTTGGTGCTGCTGCTGCCCGCGCTGGCCGTGGGTACGCGCCGCCTGCACGACGTGGGGCGCTCGGGTTGGTGGCAGTTGCTCATGCTGACCGGCATTGGGTATCTGGTGCTGCTGTTTTGGTGGGTGCAGCCCAGCGCAGCGCAGTCCAACAGCTTTGGCGAGGCACCGGCCGCCTGAACGAAAAAACCCGCAGGCCGTGAGACCTGCGGGTTTTGCAAAACGTTGAGGCGGAGCAGGCTCCGCCTCGGGGCCATTACATGCCCATGCCGCCCATGCCGCCCATGCCACCCATGTCGGGCATGCCGCCGCCAGCGCCGCCTTCTTCCTTCGGCGCCTCGGCCACCATGCACTCGGTGGTGAGCATCAAGGACGACACGGAAGCTGCGTTCTGCAGTGCAGTGCGCGTCACTTTCGTTGGGTCCAGAATACCCATTTCGATCATGTCGCCGTAGGTGTCGTTGGCAGCGTTGAAGCCGTAGTTGCCCTTGCCAGCCAGGATGGCCGCGACCACCACCGAAGGCTCGCCACCGGCGTTGGCCACGATCTCGCGCAGCGGCGACTCGATCGCCTTGAGCACCAGCTTGATGCCGGCTTCCTGATCCGGGTTGTCGCCCTTGATCTCGCCAGCAGCCTGCTTGGCGCGCAGCAACGCCACGCCACCGCCAGCCACGATGCCTTCTTCCACCGCAGCGCGGGTCGCGTGCAGGGCGTCTTCGACGCGGGCCTTCTTTTCCTTCATTTCGACTTCGGTG
>JAUCDU010000334.1:0-2393 GCA_034674825.1 Giesbergeria sp. | reverse complement strand
TGCGCCGCTTGCGTTCGATCATTTCCTTGAGCATCTGCTTGCTGTACTGGCTCTCACGATCGGCCTCGATCGAGTCGAGATCGGTCCAGTTCACCGTCGGATTGCGCACAAACCGCACCACCTTGGAAAAAAGGCCGGCGGGTGAGGTTTCTTCCTTGCTCATGGAAGACAGTTTACGGGCCCGCGCGCTGTTTCGCGCAACTGGCGCGCATTCGCCACTGCGCAAAAGGCAAACTCTCGCGGCGACTGGCGCCCTGCAGCCGTTGCGAGCCGCCGCAACCCGGCGCACATGCGGGCAGGGCGCGTGAAGAATGGATGCTGCATGGTTTTCGAACCGCCTTGCGCAAGCCTCCGCGCCAGGGCGAAGCTCAGTCGCCGAACATTTTCTGCTTGAGTTCGCGGCGCTGCTGCGCCTCAA
This sequence comes from Giesbergeria sp., assembly GCA_034674825.1. GTDB lineage: Bacteria > Pseudomonadota > Gammaproteobacteria > Burkholderiales > Burkholderiaceae_C > Simplicispira. The sequence continues at coordinate 1,975 of JAUCDU010000334.1, read as the reverse complement.
GCGACAGCGTTGCCGTCGGGCGGGCTAAAAGGCGCCCCACGCCAATCGGTTCCCCGGTTTCGTCGCAGTAGCCGTATTCACCCGCGTCAATCAGCGCAATGGATTGCTCGATTTTCTTCAGCAGTTTGCGTTCACGGTCGCGCGTACGCAGCTCAAGCGCGTGCTCTTCTTCGATCGTGGCGCGGTCGGCCGGGTCAGGCACCACCACGGTGTCGGCGCGCAAATGCTCGGTGGTCTCGCCAGCGTTGGCGTGAATCTCCTGCTTGAGCTGGACCAGCTTGTGGCGGAAGAACGCCAACTGCTTTTCATTCATGTACTCGGCGTCCGGCATGGCGAGCACTTCGGCCTCGCTCAGCTCCTCGGCTGAACGCGTCTTCCAGTTGTTCGCCAGCTTGGGGTCTTTCTTGGGCGGCGCAATCGGCGTAGCACTGTGAATCTGCGACGGCGCAGGCGTCGAATAGCTTGATTTCGCAGCCGTAGAGGCGACAGACTGGGCCATTGAGGGCACGGTCAGCTGGGTCAGGCGGGACGATGGCCGCGGGCTGCGCACCACGCCGCTGGAAACAATCGGAGCAACAGGAGCGGCCACTGGTGCGCTCGCCCGCACTGCGGCTTTCGCTGGTGTCTTGGCGGCAGTCTTGGCAGCGGTCTTGGCGACAGCAGCTTTGGCGGGTGTCTTGGAAGCAGCTTTAGCGGTCGTCTTGGCGGTGGTCTTGGCCGTCGCCTTGGTGGCGGCCGCTTTCGCTGCGGTGGATGGCGCTTTGGCAGTCGCCGTGGATTTGCTGGTGGTAGCGTTCAATTCCGTCTCCTCGCAGTTCGGTGGGTGTCGCGCAGTACGCGGAGCCAAGGGGCAGGAGGCCCCCGGTCTTCACCGGGCCGCGATTGTATCGACACCCCGTTGCCCCCGAGCCAGCGTTGCGTAATACCCACAAAACCGCAGCCACAGAAAGGGGCCGAGCCGTAGCGTCAAGCCGCCAGACACTGCTCCAGGCCTTGCTCCAGGATGTCGCGCGGGAGATCAATGCCGATGAACACCATGCGGCTCTCGCGCGTCTCGTCGGCGCCCCAGACTGGCCCCAAATCGCTGCCCATGAGCTGGTGCACGCCTTGGAAAATGACTTTGCGGTCGGTTCCCGTCATGCTGAGCACGCCCTTGTAGCGCAGCATGCGCGGGCCGTAGATGTTGACGATGGCGCCAAGAAAATCTTCCAGCTTGGCGGGCTCGAACGGCCGGGAACTGCGAAACACAAAGCTTTTGACGTCGTCATCGTGGCGGTGGTCGTGCCCGTGCTGGTGCGACGGATGGTCGCAGTGCTCGCCGTGAACATGGTCATGGTCATGGTCATGGTCATGGTCATGGTCATGGCCGTGTTCGTGGTCTGCGTCCTTCAGGAAATCCGGATCGATGTCGAGCTTGGCGTTCAGGTTGAAGCCGCGCAGGTCGAGCACCTCGTTGATCGGCACTTCGCCGAAATGCACCGCCTTGATCGGCGCGCGCGGGTTCATGTGCTTGAGGCGGTGCGTCAAGTCCGCCACGTCCTGGGGACTGACCAGATCGGTCTTGGAGAGGAATATCTGGTCGGCAAACCCGACCTGCCGGCGCGCTTCCTGGCGCTGGTCGAGTTGCTGCGGCGCGTGCACCGCATCGACCAGCGTGACGATCGAGTCGAGCAGATAGGTTTCGGCGATTTCCTCGTCCATGAAAAAGGTTTGCGCCACCGGGCCGGGGTCGGCCAGGCCCGTGGTTTCAATCACGATGCGGTCAAAGTCGAGCAGCCCCTTGCGGCGCTTGGCGGCCAGCAGCTGCAGGGTTTCGCGCAGGTCTTCTCGAATGGTGCAGCAAATGCAGCCGTTGCTCATCTGCACAATTTGCTCTTTGGACTCGGTGACCAGAATGTCGGTGTCGATGTTCTCCTCACCAAACTCGTTCTCGATCACGGCGATCTTCTGGCCATGGGCTTCGCTCAGCAGGCGC
>JAUCDU010000333.1:0-2423 GCA_034674825.1 Giesbergeria sp. | reverse complement strand
GCCAGGCAAGGAGCGCCGCCAGTACCAGCAGAGCCAGCACAGCAGCAAATGCAAGCACGAAACGACGCAGCCAGCGCTTGCGCTTTGCGGGGGGCTTGGGCTGGTGGCCCGATCCCGCCGCATACGCGTTCGGCTCGGCGGCTCGCGTCGCGCCGGCGGCAAAGACCTGGGGGCCGGCGTCTGGGGGTGTCTGGGGGCGGGTGGCCATCGTCAGAACGTAAAGCCCAGGCGCAGATGCAGGCGAAGTTGTTTGGCTTGCACGCCATAGGCCAGGTCGGCCTGCAAGGGCCCGACCGGGCTGCGCCAGCGCAGGCCCGCACCCACGCCAACGCGTGCGTGCAGGTCGGCCACGCGGTCGGCGACCGCACCCACATCGACGAACACGGCGCTTTCAAAGTCGCTCACGGTGCCGCCAAAGACGAGTGGCCGCTGCCATTCGGCACTTGCCACGGCAAGGTAGCGCCCACCGTAGAGTTGGTTGTTTTCGGTGCGCGCGCCAATCGAGCGCAGGCTGTAGCCGCGTACCGTGGTGTCGCCGCCGGTGAGGAACAATTGCGTCACGGGAATCTGCGCACCGGCCCTGGCCAATACTGCGCCGAGTTCGCTGCGCAGCGCCACCCGTGCGCGGCGGCTGCTGCCGTCGGGCGCTGTGACTTTGCCCAGCGGCCTGAAATAGAGCCAGCGGGCAAGCGCGCGCACAAAGGGGTCGCGCTCAGGGCGCAGCGTCATGCCGACGCCCAGCTCGGTCGCCACACCCCAGCCGTTGGTCGGGGCGGTATCGTTGTCGAAATAGCGGCCGGTCCAGCCAGTGTTCAGGCTCAAGGCAGAGCTGTTGGGCGGGGCCATCGGCCCCTGGCTCACTGCGCTGTCGTACTGCAGGGCGTAGTTGCGGTCGATGTGGTCGGTGCTCTGGCTGCGGCCAAAGCGCAAACGCGTGCCATTCACCTCGTAGTCGCCCGTGGTCTCGCGCTGCAATTGCGCGCCCGCAACCCAGCGCCAGCCGTTGGCACCGGGCAGCGCAGTCCACTCCGTGCCCAAGCGCTTGGCCTTGTTGTCAAAGGAGAGTTTGGAGAGCGCGCGCCAGCCCAGCCATGGCAGGCGGTTGTGTGTATGGTCGAGCGACAGACGAAGGCCGCTGTCGGTCGAAATGCCGATACCGAAGACCGCTTTTTGCAGCGGCGCTTCGCGCACCTGCGCGACGACCGGGGCGGATTGCGGGTCTTGCGCATCGGGGTCGAGCGTGAGGAACACGGCATCAAAGTAGCCGCTGCTGGCCAAACGTTGCTGTGCGTCGAGCAGTTCGCCTTCGTCGTATTCGGCGCCGGTGGGCAGGCGGGCGACATGCTTGATGCCCTCGGCGTCGTAGCGCTCCATGCCTTGCAGACGCAGTGGTCCGAAGCGGTAGGCGGGCCCGGAGTCGAAGGTGGCGGACAACGCGGCCCGGTGCATATCCGCATCGATTTCCGCGCGGCTGTTGGCGAGGCGGGCGGTTGGATAGCGGCGCTTGTGCAATGCACGCAGCGAACTTTCTTTGGCGTCGTCCCAGGCTTCCTGGGTAAAGGGTTCGCCCGGATGCAGCGACCAGGCGGCGCGCGCCCGTGCTTCAGATGGGCTGGTAGATCGCGCTTGCTCAATATCGCCTTGAAATTTCAGGTCCAGTGACTCGATGGCAGTGCGCTCGCCCGGATCGACGGTGACCACCACGGCGCGGGGCGTGTTGCGATCATCCGGCGTGTCGGTCAGGTCGATCTTGATGTCCGGGCTGAAGTAGCCGATCGTGGCCAGCAGCTCCCGGGCGTTGGCGTCGGCTGCGCCCAGCAAGCGCGATAGCTCGCGTTCCTGCAAATCTGAAAATGCCTGAAAGCGCTTGAGCTCCAGATGCTTTTCGAGGTGCTCGCGCACCTCCTTGGGTGCACGCACCTGCAGCGCAAACGAGACTGCTCCAGAAGCCGCAACCTCCCCGCCATCACCCTGCTTGGGCGCAAGTGCGCCGCATCCGGTCAAGGCGCCAGCAACAAGGAGAAGGAGGGGAGCGGCCAGTCGCCCGGCGCACACCGCGCGAAAAGGGGGCATGCGGCTATTTTGACAGCAGCCGCATGGTCTCCTCGAGCCCTTTGAGTGACAAAGGGTACATGCGGCCGCCCAGCAGTTGCTGCACGATGCTGATGCTCTGGCGGTACTGCCACACACCCTGCGGCTCGGGATTGATCCAGGCAAACTTGGGGAAGGCGTGGGTGAGGCGCTGCAACCACTCGGCGCCGGCCTCCTCGTTGTTGTACTCGACACTGCCACCGGGCTGCAGGATCTCGTAGGGGCTCATGGTGGCGTCGCCGACGAAGATGAGCTTGTAATCCTTGTTGTATTTGCGAATGATGTCCCAGGTCGGGAATTTCTCGGCAAAGCGGCGCCGGTTGTTCTTCCAC
>JAUCDU010000332.1:0-2460 GCA_034674825.1 Giesbergeria sp. | reverse complement strand
AACTTGCCCATGTCGTTGCCGACCATGCCCATGCCGATTTTCTGGTCCAGGATTTTCTGCAGATCTTCGGGCAGCGACAGGTTCTGCACCGTCATGCTCTCGACCTTGAGGCCGAGTTTTGCAAACACTGGCGTCAGCTCTTTGGTCAGCGCGTCGGCAAACATCACCTGGTTGGCCGCCAGGTCCAGGAACGGCACGCCGCTGCCGGCAATGGCGTTGCTGATGTTCTGCAGCACCAGGCCGCGCAACTGCCCTTCGAGGTCGCCCACGGGGTAGGCGGGGCGGGTGCCCGAGACCTCGGTGTAGAACGCCTTGGGGTCGGTGATGCGGTAGGCGTAGTTGCCAAAAGCGCGCAGCCGCACCGCGCCAAAGTCCTTGTCGCGGATGGTGATGGGCTGGGGCGTGCCCCACTTCTGGTCCAGCTGCTGGCGCGTGCTGAAGAAGTACACATCGCTCTTGAACGGCGACTGGAACAGTTTGTCCCAGTTCTTCAGGTTGGTCAGCACTGGCAGTGTCTGCGTGGTCAGCTTGTGCGTGCCGGGGCCAAACACGTCGGCCACCTGGCCTTCGTTGACGAACACCGCCATTTGCGACTCGCGCACCACCAGCACGGCGCCGTTCTGGATTTCCATGTCCGCCATGGGGAAGCGCCAGGCCAGGGTGCCGTCGCCGTCCTCCGTCCATTCGATGACGTCGATGAACTGTTTCTTGATGAAATCCATGAGGGCCATGCGGTGCTCCGGTGGTGGGCGAGGGTGGCGGCCATGATAGCAACCGAAGCTGCGGCACGACACCTTTTTGCCCGCCAAACCAGTGATTCCATTTCTAAATCATCCGTGACATTGTCGATTTCGCCTTGCCTTGCTACAGCAATGTCTGCGGCTCATCTTCGCGTCACAAATGATTCGGAAATGGAATGAGAACGTGACCCATGGCGCACAAAACGGCGCGCGCCGGAAGCTATCGACCGCATAGCAAAGCAGCATTTGCCAAATCAAATGAGAATGATTATCATTTGAACTATGTACTTTCAGGAGCCTGCCATGACCCGCATCCGCCAGCTCGCCCGCAGCAATAGCGACACGCTCGCCAAGACCGGCAGCTACTACCTCATCCACATCAGCGTCGCCGCCATCGTGGCCTATGCCGTGACCGGCAATTTGATGGCGTCGATCACGCTCAGCCTATTGGAGCCGACCGTGCAGGCCTTTGCCTTCTTCTTTCACGAAAAGGCGTGGCAGCGCCGTGCTGCGCGCCGCAGCGCAAGGCGTGATGAAGTTGTGGCCAAAGGCCTTCGGCCTGCCTGAGAGTCAGGGCCGCGCGCTCAAGCGCGTACGTCGAGCAGCGCGCCGAGCACCGCGTCGCCGGTGCGCAGCGTCTGGATATTCGCCAGAAAGGCCTGCTTGGCGGCGAGTTGATCGACGATTTCCTTTTCCAGCGACACCCCTTCGGCCTGTGCGCGTTGCACGCTGGCCTCCACACCGCCTTCTTGGGCCGCCTGCTGCGTGACTTGGCGGGCGCGGTAGCCGGGAGTGTTCATGTTGGCCACGTTGCTGGAGGAGGCGTCCAGGCGCATTTGCGCAGCGGCAAGGCCGGAAGAAGCAATGGCGTTGAGGCTGGACATGTTGGGACTCCTTGCACCGTGGTGGGTTCAGCCATTGTGTACTCCCACTGCAAAGCGGGCAAGCCTGCGGAAATCGCGGCTACGGCGGCGCGCCGTGGGCTTCGCGCAGGCACTGCGCAAACGCCTGAGCCGCGCGCGCCGGCTGCGGCGAGCGGCGCAGCACGCTGACGAACTCGCAGCGGTAGAAAAACAGCTCGGGGCGAATGGCGCGCATCTGCCCACGCCGCTCAAAAGATTCTGCGTAGTGGTCGGGCAAAAATCCCAGGTAGCGGCCAGAAAGAATCAGCGTGGCAATCGCCTCCTGGTCAAAGCCCGTGGCCTTGCGCGGCAGGCGCTCGCGGTGGCCCAGCTCCATGTTGGGCGAGTGGTAGCCCAGGCCGGCAAAGGGCCAGGCGCGCAGCGCGTCCCAGTCGAGCGCCGCGTGGTCGGCGGCAAACAACGGGTGGCTGGCGCCAGCGTACAGCCGCATGTCTTCGCCAAACAGCGTCTCATAAACCAGACTTTGCGAGTTGCGGTGCGCGGGGATGATGCCGAGCTGAAAGCGCCCGTCCATCAGTCCGCGCTCAATGGCCGGCATGCCGGCCACGTGCAAATGCAGCGCCACGCCCGGCGCGCGGTCGGCAAACAGGGCGATCGCAGTATCAATATGCGCCTGCGGGTTGCTGGCAGTTTTGTCGAACACCGCCACGTCCAGCTGCCCGCCCATGCGGTGGTGGATGTCGTCAATGCTGCTGCGAAAGGCGTCCACGCCGGCCAGCAGGCGCAGAGTCTCGTCGTACACCCGCTGGCCCTCGGGCGTCAGCGCAAAGCCGGCGCGCCCGCGCCGGCACAGCGTC
>JAUCDU010000331.1:0-2465 GCA_034674825.1 Giesbergeria sp. | reverse complement strand
GGCTGGTGCCCAGGGTGCGCACAGCGGATTTCGCCATGGTCTGCGCCAGGCCATCGCGCTTGCCGCCGCGCGGGCCGGTGCTGCCAAACAGCACGTCGTTCAAGCCGCCGAGCAGGCCGCCGCCGTCCGGGGCGGGCGCTGCGCCGCCTTTGGCCGCGGGCAACTGCGCATGTGCCTGGGCTGCGGTCTCTTCGGTTCGCGCCTTGAGTTTTTCGTAGGCCGATTCGCGGTCCACCACCTTTTCGTACACGCCCGCCACCAGCGACTGGTTCAGCAGCGCGCGGCGCTGCTGCGGCGTGATGGGGCCGAGCTGGCTGCCGGGCAGCAGCACGTAGACGCGCTCGGTCAGGCTCGGTCGGCCCTTGGCATCCAGCAGGCTAACCAGCGCCTCGCCAACGGCGAGCTCGGTGATGGCGGCTTCAATGTCCAGGCCGGGCTTTGGGCGCATGGTGGTGGCGGTCGCCTTCACCGCCTTCTGGTCGCGCGGTGTGAAAGCCCGCAGCGCATGCTGCACGCGGTTGCCCAGTTGCGCCAGCACGCTGTCAGGAATGTCGAGCGGGTTCTGCGTGACGAAATAGACCCCCACGCCCTTGGAGCGCACCAGCCGCACCACGAGTTCGATGCGCTCGACGAGCACTTTGGGCGCGCCACTGAACAGCAGGTGCGCTTCGTCGAAGAAGAACACCAGCTTGGGCTTTTCCGGGTCGCCGATCTCGGGCAGCTGCTCGAACAGCTCGGAAAGCATCCACAGCAGAAACGTCGCATACAGGCGCGGCGCATTCATCAGCTTGTCGGCAGTGAGGATGTTCACCACCCCACGCCCGCCCACCGTTTGCAGCAGGTCGTTGATGTCGAGCATCGGCTCGCCAAAGAAGTTGTCGCCGCCCTGGCTCTCGATCTGCAGCAGGCCGCGCTGGATGGCGCCAATGCTGGCGGCGCTCACGTTGCCGTAGTCGGTGGTGAATTGCTTGGCGTTTTCCCCCACGTAGCTGAGCATGGCGCGCAGGTCTTTCAGGTCCAGCAGCAGCAGGCCGTTGTCGTCGGCCACCTTGAACACCAGGTTCAGCACGCCAAGCTGGGTGTCGTTCAAATCCAGCATGCGCCCGAGCAGCAGCGGGCCCATGTCGGAAATCGTCGCGCGCACCGGGTGGCCTTGCTCGCCAAACACGTCCCACAGCGTGGTCGGGCAGGCGCTGGGTTCGGGCAGTGCCAGGCCGCGGCTCTGCAACACGCCTGCGAGCTTTTCGGGCACGCTGCCTTGCTGGCTGATGCCCGTCAGGTCGCCCTTGACGTCGGCCATGAACACCGGCACGCCAATGGCCGAGAACTGTTCGGCCAGCTTTTGCAGCGTCACCGTCTTGCCGGTGCCGGTGGCGCCTGTGATCAAGCCGTGCCGGTTGGCCAGGCCGGGCAACAGAAAGCACTCGATGTCGCCGTTTTTTGCAATCAGCAGAGGGTCAGCCATGATCGTGGGTGAAAAGTAGAATCACCGAGTAGCTTAAATCAGTATCGACAGAAGGAACTCTCGTGGCCGGACACAGCAAGTGGGCGAACATTCAGCACCGCAAGGGACGCCAGGACGAAAAGCGCGGCAAGATCTGGACGCGCATCATCCGCGAGATCACCGTGGCCGCACGCGCCGGCGGTGGCGACCTGTCGGCCAACCCGCGCCTGCGCCTGGCGGTGGACAAGGCGAAGGCGGCCAACATGCCGGCCGACCGCATCAAATACAACATCGACAAAGCCTCGGGCACGCTCGAAGGCGTGAACTACGAGGAGATTCGCTACGAGGGCTACGGCATTGGCGGCGCGGCCGTCATTGTGGACACCATGACCGACAACCATGTGCGTACCGTGGCCGAGGTGCGCCACGCTTTCAGCAAGCATGGCGGCAACATGGGCACGACCGGCTCGGTGGCGTTCCAGTTCAAGAATGTCGGGCAACTGGTGTTCGCACCGGGTACCGACGAAGAAAAGGTGATGGAACTGGCGCTGGAGGCCGGCGCCGAGGATGTCATCACCGATGAAGATGGCGCCATTGAGGTCTTGACCGCGCCGACCGAATTCGAAGCAGTGAAGAACGCTTTGGAGGCCGCCGGCCTGGAGCCCGCCGACGCCGGCGTCACCATGCGGCCTGATGTCACCATAGAGCTCACAGGCGAAGACGCCGAGCGCATGCAAAAACTCCTGGACGCGCTCGAAGACCTCGACGATGTGCAGGAAGTGTTTCACAACGCAGCGCTCTGAACCGGATCACGCATGAAAGTACTTGTCATTGGCGGCGGCGGGCGTGAACACGCTATCGCCTGGAAGCTGGCCCAATCGCCCAAGGTCACGCGCGTCTATGTGGCGCCGGGCAACGGCGGCACGGCGCTCTCACCCGATCTGGACAACATTGACCTCACCGACGTGCGCGCGCTGCGCGAGTGGGTGCAGGACAACAAGATCGGCCTCACCGTGGTCGG
>JAUCDU010000330.1:0-2501 GCA_034674825.1 Giesbergeria sp. | reverse complement strand
GGACGATGGGGAGGAGGAAGACGTGATTGCGATTTCAATGACCGCGCGGATCGAAGCAGGCCAGCAAGCCCGCGCTCGGCAGCCAGTGACGATCAATTCTGTGAGCCCTGCGGCACCCAAAGGTATGTCGTGACGCTTTTGCCGGGCACCAAGGGCGCTTTTGGCAGCCCCGAATACCGACTTGATCGCCAGGCCACCGCACTGAAAAAGGCTGGCGACTGGGATGGTGCGATTGCTGCCTTGCGTGAACGCAAGGCCCTCATGGGCTGGCAGTGGCAAGACGACAAGCTGGCGATGTACCTGCAGCATGCGGGGCGCTTTGATGAGGCGATGGCTGAGATTCAATGGCTGCTAGAGAACAGCCACTCATGGGCCGTGAAAAGTTTTAGCCACCGGCCCACGTCCGTGCTCTTGAGGCAGCGAGCCATATGGCGCGGACAGATTCATGGCGCCGCCGCATTGATATGTCGACGTGCGAAACGCGCCGATTTGCAAGCAGGGCATGAACGCTTGCGTGATGCCTGCTGGAGCTTGGCGGAGCAAGTCCGTCCGGTCGCAGATGCAGACGAAAAAAAGCGTCTTGATGCTTGGCAGGCGGCTGATTCCCAGGCCCGCCAGGAACTGATTGCAGAGCGCAAGATAACCACCGCTCGCAATCAGAAGCTGCAAGACGATCACAATGAGGAGATATAGGTGGCAAAACCCAGAACCATTGATATCCGGCAGATCAACATTTCCATGCACTCGCCGCATAGCCCGCAGGGGTATGTGGATTTATTTCAAAAGGCCTATCGGCTTCAGCGCATTGCCACCCGCGGCAGGGCTGACGGCTACTTGTTGGGTGCCTTGTACGACGCCAAAAACGCCGTACAGAACAACGAGCTGCAAGGCGAGATCTATCGCTTCACCAACATTGACCCCAACGCCTCATGGTTCAACACCCAGACAGGCAAGCCCGCTGAGGAGTCGGACACGCAGCAGATCGCCATTCCTGACAACCTGCACCCCAATTTGGACCGCATTTCGTTTGTCTTCAGGCCGCGTGAGCATCGGTTCTGGTTCGTCAGCAAGGATCGCAAGGCGACGATGGGGCCTTCGGTGGCTGAAGGTTTTTTGCAGCAACTGTTCAATGAAGTCTCGCGCGAGCACGGCATGCCGCTCGTGGAGGTGACGGTAGTGCCTGACGAGGCGGCGGTGGATGAGGTGCTGGGTATTCACCGTATGACCCGGTTGGTGTTCGAGTTCAAGCGCCCCAACGCTGACGACGCCGATGAGGTGGAGCAGCGGATCATGAAGCGAATGCGTGATCGCCGGATCAATCGACTGCGTGAGGACATGACATCCAGAGATCCCGATGGCATCATGGCCGACGATGAGATGAAGGCGCAGGCCAAAGCCGCTTCCCACAATGGGCACGTGGAGTCCTATGGCTATGACGCTGCGGGAGTTTCCACCTTTGAATCGACCAAGGCCAAACCGGCCAGGTATCCCCAGGTGTTGAATGAGGCGGTGGAGACGGTCTGGAACGTTCTAAGCCGGGTCAGCACCAAGGCCAAGGACGAAACCACCAATCGATAGATGTTCAAGCAGTACAAGGGTGTTGCAGCAATTTTCAAGGTGTACTGGGCAGCCTATGGCGGCCTGGGCGCTTTGCTGCGTTCGCCCTATCTGCATGCGGCGGTGGTGCTGCTGGCGTTGACGACGCCGTCCTGGCTGGCGCCGCTGTGGTGGGATCAGTGCCTGGCGGTGCTGCCCAATCTGCTGGGCTTTACTCTGGGCGGGTTTGCCATCTTCATTGGCTTTGGCGATGAGAAATTTCGCGCCCTGCTGGCCGAGGATGATGGCGCGCCGGTGAATGCCTATGTGGCGCTGTGCGCCACGTTTGTGCATTTCATCGTGGTGCAAGCGCTGGCGTTGCTGGCGGCTGTGCTGGCCAAGGCGTGGTGGTTTTATGCACCGTGGATGGATGCGCTTCGCCCGGCGTTGCCGCTGCTCAATGGCTTGGGCGGCGCAGTGGGCTACGGGCTGTTTTTGTATGCCTTGTGCTCGGTGCTGGCGGCAACCATGCATATCTTTCGCATCGCCCATATGTACGCACGCTTCCAAGGTTCCTCGCGCGAAATTTGAGGCGCTTTATTCGTCTTGAGCCCCCGCCGGGGACGCGCGCCCAGTAATGACTGCTGTCATTTAGCCCCCCGGCACGCTTGCGGCAACACTGCCGCGCATGCATCGATCTTCTTTTCTCTCTTTTCTTGCCACCGCGGCGCGCCGGGTTGTGCGCGTGCGCATGGCCGACTGGATGGTGGCGTCTTTGCTGCTGCTGGCGCTGGTGTTGGCCATGGCGCCGCAGCAGTTGCCGGTGACGCTGTACAAGCTGTGCCTGGTGGGGCTGGCGGCGCTTGCCGGCTGGTGGGTTGACCGCAGCCTGTTTCCGTACGCGCGGCCCGAGCGCTGGCTTGAGCCGCAGCGCGCGGCGGGCGACGCACCGCAGCGCGAGACCG
>JAUCDU010000329.1:0-2515 GCA_034674825.1 Giesbergeria sp. | reverse complement strand
GTCGGCCCTGGGCGCCGCCACGCTGGCACTGTGGCACTCAGCACGCACCCGGCTGCTGGGCACGTGACGGTTGCGCTGCGCGCCCACCACTTGCTGTGCATGCTGACCTACGTCGGCAAAGGCTACAGCCCCGAGTTTGCGCACAACTTTGATGGCATCGTCCGCCGCCTGGCTGCTGGTGAGGCGATGGATCTGGTGGATGGGCCCGATGCCATTTGTGCCCCGCTGTGCGAGAGCGAGGGGGCCTGCGCACATTGCCATGGCGAGGGTGTGCGCGTGCGTGACCAGCGGGCGGTGCAAGAACTGGCACCGCTGCTGGGCGGCCTACTGGGCGCCGACAGCCGCCTGCTGTTGGATGCTGCCTTGCTCGCGCGCTTGCGCACGGCGTTCACCTGCGGCCATATACGTGGCGCGTGTGCGGGCTGCGAATGGGCCGATCTGTGCACGGGCATTGCATCAACGGGGTACGAAGGCGTGCGCCTGCGCCTGCAGGTTGCGGCGGCTGCGCCGCTGTGATGCGCCCCGGCCCTGCGTGCCGCCCAGCAGTCCACCATGGCAGACTGAACACTGCCGCGGGTGTGGCGGAGCTGGCCAATGGTGATTCACGGGGGGCGAAATCGCATGGCACGGTGTGCTGCAGCGCTTGAATTGTTTGCAGTGGTCCTCATCTGAGAGCCATACTAAATCCAAGGGATTGAGGACACCGCCATGCGCATAGATAAATTCACCACCAAGTTCCAGGAAGCCCTGAGCGATGCACAGTCGCTCGCGTTGGGCAACGACAACGCCTATATCGAGCCCGTGCACCTGCTCGCCGCCATGCTGCGCCAGGACGACGGGCCGCGTGCCTTGCTCGAGCGCGCTGGTGCCAACGTGCCCGGCTTGCTGGCGGCGGCGGATGCTGCTGTCAAGCGTCTGCCCCAAGTGACCGGGCAGGACCAGGTGCAGGGCGGGCCCGAATTGGGCCGCGTGCTGCAGGCCACCGAGAAGGAAGCGATCAAGCGAGGCGACCAATTCATCGCCAGCGAGCTGTTTTTGCTGGCGCTGATCGACAGCAAGGGCGATGCAGCGCGCATCGCCAAGGAAAATGGATTGAGCCGCAAAAGCCTGGAGACCGCGATTGAGGCGGTGCGGGGCGGTCAAAAAATGGACAGTGCCGAAGGCGAAGGCCAGCGCGAGGCGCTGAAAAAATACACCATCGACCTGACCGAGCGCGCCCGCCTGGGCAAGCTCGACCCGGTGATTGGCCGTGACGATGAAATCCGCCGCGCCATCCAGGTGCTGCAACGCCGCACCAAAAACAACCCGGTGCTGATTGGTGAGCCGGGCGTGGGAAAGACCGCTATTGTCGAAGGCCTGGCGCAGCGCATCATTGCGGGCGAGGTGCCCGATTCGCTCAAGGGAGTTGGCGCAGGACGAAGGCCAGACCATCGTCTTCATCGACGAGTTGCACACCATGGTGGGTGCCGGCAAGGCCGACGGGGCGATGGACGCGGGCAATATGCTCAAACCCGCCTTGGCGCGTGGCGAGCTGCACTGCGTGGGCGCGACGACGCTCGACGAATACCGCAAGTACATTGAGAAAGACGCTGCGCTGGAGCGGCGCTTTCAGAAAATCATCGTCGGCGAGCCCACGGTGGAGGCGACGATTGCCATCCTGCGCGGGTTGCAGGAGCGCTACGAACTGCACCACGGCGTGGAGATCACCGACCCGGCCATCGTTGCCGCAGCCGAGCTTTCGCACCGTTACATCACCGACCGCTTTCTGCCCGACAAGGCCATTGACCTGATTGACGAGGCGGCGGCCAAAATCAAGATTGAAATCGACTCCAAGCCGGAGGTGATGGATCGGCTCGACCGGCGCCTGATCCAACTGCAAATCGAGCGCGAGGCGGTGCGCAAAGAAAAGGACGAGGCTTCGCTCAAGCGTTTTGATTTGATCGAAGAAGAAATCACTGCGCTGCAAAAAGAGATCGCCGACCTCGACGAAATCTGGCAATCCGAAAAGGCCCAGGCCCAGGGCAGTCAGCATGTGCGCGAGGAGCTGGAGCATGTCAAGCTGCAGATTGAAGAACTCAAGCGCAAAGGCGATTTCAACAAGGTGGCCGAGCTGCAGTACGGCAAGCTGCCAGAGCTGGAGAAGCAGCTCAAGGAAGCGCAAGCCAAAGAGGCTGGTGACGGCGCGCACACGCCCAATCGCCTGCTGCGCACCCAGGTGGGTGCTGAAGAAATCGCCGAAGTGGTGAGCCGCGCCACGGGCATCCCCGTGGCCAAGATGATGCAAGGCGAGCGCGACAAGCTGCTGCAAATGGAGACCAAGCTGCATGAGCGTGTGGTCGGCCAGGAAGAAGCGATTGCTGCCGTGGCCAACGCGATTCGCCGCTCACGCTCGGGGCTCTCCGACCCGAACCGCCCGACGGGCAGCTTCCTGTTCCTTGGCCCCACCGGTGTGGGCAAGACAGAGTTGTGCAAGGCGCTGGCGGGCTTTTTGTTCGACAGCGAAGACCACCTGATC
>JAUCDU010000328.1:0-2521 GCA_034674825.1 Giesbergeria sp. | reverse complement strand
GCAAGACATCATCCGCAGCACGCTGGGCAAGGTGCTCGATTCGCTCTACTCCACGGGTGAGCGCGACAAGTTCCGCACACGCATGGAACGCGCTGCCGATGGCAGCACCGAAATCTATGTCAGCCACCGCGGCATGGTGGAAGTCTTCAACAGTGCCACCAAGGATTCCACCGTGTGGCAGCCGCGTGCGGCCGATCCGGAGCTGGAAACAGAATTCCTGCGCCGCATGATGGTCAAGCTGGGCGTGAGCAAGGAGCAAGCGGCAGCCGTAGCGACCGCCTCCGCACAGCGCCCGCCCGCCGCGCGCGTGGCAACCGTGGGCGATGTCCCTGTGGTGCAGATTGACGAGGGCTTTGACCGCGCCTGGCGCCGTGTCGGCCTGGCCCTGGACCGGACCGGCTTTACGGTGGAAGACCGTGATCGCAGCCAAGGCGTGTATTTCGTGCGTTATGTAGCCCCCAAGGACGACAAGAAAGAAAAGGGCTTCCTGGGCAAGCTGTTCAGCTCCGAGAAAACCGTTCCGCCACTCAAATACCGCATCGTTGTACGCAGCCAGGGCGAGGCCACCACGGTGTCGGTCCTGAATGCCGCGGGCGCACCCGAAACCTCGGCCAACGCGTCGAGCATCGTGCGCGTGCTGGCAGACGATCTCAAATAATTCACCCCGAATACGGCCTGGCCGCGGCGGCCAGTGCCGTGATCAAGCCGCTATGAAGTTTTGATGCCGCTCTCGCCACCCTGGCGACACCATGGCAGGAAAAGCCGCTGCAGACGTGCGGCATAAGACCGACACAGCAAGAAAAAACCAGCCGGTCAGCATCCATTGCAGGGCGAGAAGCCTGCAGGTGCTGAACCGGCTGGTTGGTTCAAGCCAAGATGCTCCCGGCTCGTTCCGTGCTTAGAGCTTCTGGCGCTGCATGAAGCTGTCGAAGGTACCTTCGGCAAAGCGGAACCACAGCACCTGATCGCGCTGGAAGTTCAGGTAGTCGGCGTGGATCTTCTTCCAGTCCGGATTTTTTTCATTGAGCTCGGCAAAAACTTCCTTGGCGGCTTTGTACGAAGCGTCCATGACCGACTGCGGGAACGGCAGCACCTTGGCTTTGGCCGCCACCAACTGCTTGAGGGCACCTGGATTGCGTGCGTCGTAACGCGCCTGTGTGGTCACGTGCGCTTCGTGCGCGGCGGCCTGGACAATAGCCTTGTTCTCACTCGACAGGCCGTTGAATGCCTTGTCGTTGATGTAGAACTCCAGATTCAGACTGCCTTCCCACCAACCGGGGTAGTAATAGAAGGGCGCCACTTTGTTGATGCCCAGCTTCTGGTCATCGTAGGGTCCGATCCATTCGGCGGCGTCAATCGTGCCCTTTTCCAGAGCCTGGTAAATTTCTCCGCCCGGAATGTTCTGCGGCACGCCGCCCATGCGCTCGATGACCTTGCCGGCAAAACCGCCGACACGGAACTTGAGCCCCTTGATATCAGCGGGCGACTTGATTTCCTTGCGGAACCAGCCCCCCATTTGCGCACCCGTGTTGCCGCCGACAAAGTTAACAATGTTGTATTGCGCATAAAAATCGCGCATGAGCTTGTGGCCGTTGCCATCCACAACCCAGGCGGTCAGTTGGCGCGAATTCATGCCGAACGGAATGGCACCACCAATGGCAAAGGCCTCGTTCTTGCCGAAAAAATAGTAAGGCGCTGTGTGCGCCATCTCCACCGTGCCACTCTGCACGCCATCGACCACACCAAAGGCAGGCATCAACTCGCCCGCTGCATGGACCGACACTTCAAACTTGCCACCCGACATTTCCTTGACGGCCTTGGCAAACACCTCGGCCGAGCCAAAGATGGTGTCCAGCGATTTAGGAAAACTCGATGCCAGACGCCAGCGCACTGCAGCTTGTGCATGCACCGCTGGCGCGACACCTGCCGCAAGCACCCCGGCAAGGCCGGCATTTTTGATAAGGGAACGACGATCCATTACAAGTCTCCTGTGGATTAAGAAAAGGTGCTGGCGGCGCTTGTGGCGCCCCAAAAAAAAGCCGAAGCCCGGCCCACACTTCTGCGGGCCGAAATCTCCGGCACTTGGGCGATCGCTGCATTGATCGCGCGATCGCAACAAGACGGTAACGGTTTACAGCTTGACCGTAGCCATGTAGCTGTCAAAGCGGAATTCCGAGAAACGACCCCACAGGATCTGGTCGCGCTGGAAGGCGCGCATGTCCTGGTGGATCTTCTTGAATTCGGCCGACTTGGCTTCGTGCTCGGCAAACACTTCCATCGAGGACTTGTAGCCGGCATCCATGAGTTCCTTGGAGAACGCCTTGAGCTGCGTCTTGGCGCCCACGAGCTTCTTGAGCGCGATAGGGTTGTAGGCGTCGTACTTGGACGTCATGTCGCGGGCTGCCACCGCTGTGGCGGCATCCACCATGGCCTGGAATTCGGGCGTCAGCGCGGCGTAGGCCTTGGCGTTGATGAAGAACTCCAGCTCGGCGCCGCCTTCCCACCAGCCGGGGTAGTAGTA
>JAUCDU010000327.1:0-2543 GCA_034674825.1 Giesbergeria sp. | reverse complement strand
GCCCAGGATCAGCATGTGCTCGGCCAGCCAGCCCTGGTCGCGGCCCATGGTGGAAGCGATGCGCAGCGCCAGGCACTTCTTGCCCAGCAAGGCATTGCCGCCGTAGCCCGAGCCGTAGCTCCAGATTTCGCGCGTCTCGGGGTAGTGCACGATGTACTTCACGCTGGGGTTGCAAGGCCAGCTGGTTTCGTCCTTCTCGCCAGCGGCCAGCGGCGCGCCCACGGTGTGCATGCAGGGCACGAACTCGCCTTCGGCACCCAGAACGTCGTACACCGCCTTGCCCATGCGCGTCATCAGGCGCTGGTTCACGGCCACGTAAGCGCTGTCGGTCAACTCGACGCCGATGTGGGCAATCGGGCTGCCCAGCGGCCCCATGGAAAACGGCACGACGTACAGGGTGCGCCCGCGCATGCAGCCGTCAAACAACGGGGCCAGGGTGGCGCGCATCTCGGCCGGGGCCATCCAGTTGTTGGTGGGGCCGGCGTCTTCCTTCTTTTCCGAGCAGATATAGGTGCGGTCTTCGACGCGCGCCACGTCCGATGGGTCAGACAGCGCCAGAAAGCTGTCGGGCCGCTTGGCGGGGTTCAGGCGCGTGAAAGTGCCGGCGTCGACCAGCTGTTGGCACAGACGGTCGTACTCTTCTTTCGAACCGTCGCACCAGAAGATGCTCTCGGGTTTGCACAGCGCCGCCATGTCCGCCACCCAGGCGAGCAGGCGGGTATTTTTGACATAGGCGGGCGCGCTGAGGTTCAGGCCCGGCGTGGTGGGTGCGTTCATGAAGGCTTCCTAAAGTTGAAATCGATTTTTCAAAGGAAGCGGGCGAACCGGGCGCGGGCGAGGCCGGCGGGTGGCATTGCTGAACGGCCTTTGAAAAAGCGGCTTCATGCTCAGTCGGCTCTGAGGGCACGCGGTGCCTGGCAGGCGAAACGCATCCACGGGCTCCGCTAGCCGGCTGGGACGATGATTTTAAGAAACCCCCCGCCTGCTGTCTGTCAGACAGGGGCAAAATCCATGCAAAACCTGCATAGGGTTATACACTTGCGAGAAGCTTGCCCTGGCGGCCTTTGGTGCTTGGGGTTGCGCAATGAAAAACCCCGCATAGCGGGGTCTGCAATGGCACCTACCAAGGGCTCAGGCCATGTACACGGCAATCATCGCCAGCAAGAAGATCATGATGGCGCCCACAGCGGGGATGACCACGGGAATGATGTGCACCACCGATTCCACGGGGTCGTACGGACGGACGGGCGCGTCGCCGGTCGCGGCGGCAGGCACGGGGCTGTGGGGATCGGACATCGGTAGGCTCCTGAGACTTGCGAAATAGGGTGATTCTAGGATGCTCAGCGCAAAACCGCTTCCATATCGGCCGCACGCAGCTTTTCCAGCACCTCTTGCACATGCGCTTTGCCGCGCGCCTGCAGCACCAGTTCGATCTCGACGTTCTGCGCCGCCAGCAGCGTAAAGGCACGCTGGTGGTGCACTTCCTCAATATTGGCACCGGCATCGGCCACGGTCTTGGTGATCGCCGCCAGCACACCGGGCACGTCGCGCGCGCTCACCTGAATGCGCGCCAGGCGCCCCGAGCGCACCATGCCGCGCTCGATGATGGCGGCCAGCAGCAGCGGGTCGATGTTGCCGCCGCACAGCACCAGGCCGACGCGTTTGCCGGCAAAGCGCTCAGGGTGGCGAAGCATGGCCGCCAGGCCGGCGGCGCCGGCACCTTCGACCAGCGTTTTCTCGATTTCGAGCAGCATCAAGACGGCATGCTCGATGTCGCCTTCGTCGACCAGCACCAGATCGTCCACCAGGCGCCGCACCACTTCGAGTGTGATGGTGCCGGGCGTGCCCACGGCAATTCCTTCTGCAATCGTCGAACGGCCTTGCACATGGTGCGTGCCCTGCACGGCGTTGACCATGGCCGGAAAGCGCTCAGTCTGCACGCCAATGATTTCAATGTCCGGGCGCAATGCCTTCGCCGCCGTGGCAATGCCGGCAATCAGCCCGCCGCCGCCGATGGCGACCACCAGCGTGTCCAGGTCCGGTACTACCGCGAGCATTTCGAGGCCGAGGGTGCCCTGACCCGCCACCACGGCTTCGTCGTCGTAGGGGTGCACGAACACCAGACTGTGCTCCGCTGCCAATCGGTAGGCGTGCTCGCGCGCCTCGTCCAGCGTGCTGCCGTGCAGCACCACTTCGGCGCCAAAGCTGCGCGTGCGCTCGACTTTGACCCCAGGTGTGAAGCTGGGCATGACGATCAAGGCACGAATGCCCAAGCGCTGCGCGTGGTAGGCCACGCCTTGCGCGTGGTTGCCGGCGCTCATGGCAATGACGCCGCGCGCACGCTCCTCGCTCGTCAACTGCGCGAGCTTGTTGCAGGCGCCGCGCTCCTTGAAGGAGGCAGTGAATTGCAAGTTCTCGAATTTTAGAAAGACCTGCGCGCCGACGATCTCGGAGAGCGTGCGCGATTCAACGAAAGGTGTGTCGAGCACCTGGCCTTGCAGCCGGGTGGCTGCGGCTTGTATGTCTTGGAGCGTGAGCATGCG
>JAUCDU010000326.1:0-2548 GCA_034674825.1 Giesbergeria sp. | reverse complement strand
CGATGGCCATGGGCTCGACCTCGGGGTGGTTGATGTTGGCCGGGATGATGGCGCGGCCGCGCGCCACCTCGTCGCGCACGAATTCGGGGGTGATGATCTTTGGAATCATCGCGCCCATCGGATTGCCGGCCAGGCGTTGTTCGCGGGCCGCGTCCTGCTGGTACTGCGCCATCCATTCGCGCTTGCCGTTCTCGCGAATCGCCACGTATTCCATTTCGGGCGTGACGATGCCCTTCTTGGCGTAGTGCATCTGCGTGACGTTGGCGCCGCTTTTCGCGCGCAGCGGCTGGCGTTGCAAGGCGGCGGCCTCGTGGCGCAAAGCAGCGAGCCGCGTCGCGTCGGCGTTTTTCTGTCCATCGTCCAAGGCCACGCTGGCGCGGCCTGGGTAGGCTTCGGTATCGCCCCGCGCCGCAATCCAGGCCCCGCGCACACTGGGCAGGCCACGCCGCACGTCAATCGCAATCTCGGGGTCGGTGTAGGGGCCAGACGTGTCGTACACGCTGACCTGCTCGCCGTTGGTCAGCTGAATATCGCGCACGGGCACGCGCAGATCCGCGTGCAACTGGCCGGGCAAGTACACCTTGCGCGAGGCAGGAAAGGGCGCGCGGGCGTTCTCCAGCAGGCAGGCGAATTTTTCTATTGCAAGAGGGTCAGGGGCATTCATGGTCGATCTCCGGTGGTGGGCGTGGTTGCGCTCCGGAGTGGACCTCCCGCCCAATGGCGATTGCGCCACGGGCAGGGCCTGCCTGCAGGTGCGCAGACAGAAAGATCGGCTCTTCTTACGCCGGTATCAACCGGATCAAGTTCGTCGGGTTCGCGCGCCAGCCGGGTTTTCACCCAACTGCCCGCATCTCAGTGCATCAGCACACCCCGGAGCAGCCGAGAGTGTACGCCGCGCGCCAAGGCTTCGCGCGCCTCAGAGAATGCGAATGACAAAAAGAACCGCAAAGAAAGCCAGCCCGGCAATCACGGTCCATTTGACGATCACGAGTCCATAGCGCCGGTAACGCACTTGCCCGGTTGCGGCGTAGAAGGCAAACAAAACCGCTGCCGCGAGCAGCAGCAGCAGGACGACCACGCGGGCAATAACCATGTCCGCCTTACCAGGCTCGCACCGCTTGCGCAAAGCCGCGCGGCGCCTGGCGTTCGTCGTTGAAGGTGACGACTTCCCAAGCATCCTGCTGCGCCAGCAGTTCGCGCAGCAGCAAGTTGTTCATGGCGTGGCCCGAGCGAAACGCGCTGTAGGCGGCGAGCAGCGGCTTGCCGACCAGGTACAGGTCGCCCATGGCGTCCAGAATCTTGTGCTTCACAAACTCGTCGTCGTAGCGCAAGCCGCCAGCATTCAACACCTTGTAGTCGTCCATGACGATGGCGTTGTCCAGCCCGCCGCCGAGCGCCAGGCCGTTGGAGCGCATCATTTCCACATCGCGCGTGAAGCCGAACGTGCGGGCACGGGCGATGTCGCGGCTGTAGTTGCCGCTGCCCAGGTCAAACTCGACGCGTTGCCCGGTGGAATCGACTGCCGGGTGGGCGAAGTCAATCTCGAAACTGAGCTTGAAACCGTGGTACGGCTCCAGCCGTGCCCACTTGGCAGACGCGCCGGTCCCGTCCCGCACCTCTACCGGCTGCTTCAGGCGAATGAAGCGCCTGGGCGCCTTTTGCAGTTCGATGCCGGCGCTTTGCAGCAAAAACACGAAAGACGCGGACGAGCCATCGAGGATCGGCACTTCTTCCGCCGTGATGTCCACGTAGAGGTTGTCAATGCCAAGGCCCGCGCAGGCCGACATCAGGTGCTCCACGGTGTGCACCTTGGCCGCACCGTCGCCAATGGTGGACGCCAGACGGGTGTCCGTTACCGCCTCGGCGGACACCGGGATGTCCACCGGCTGTGGCAGATCGACGCGGCGGAACACGATGCCGGTGTCCGGCGCAGCCGGGCGCAACGTCAGTTCGACGCGCTGGCCACTGTGCAGGCCTACGCCGACGGCGCGCGTGAGCGCTTTGATGGTGCGTTGCGGGAGCATCTATCGATTTTAGGGTCGCCGGCAGATTCTTGCTGCACTGCGTCATCGGACGAATCCTGACGCAGTGCGGACAAAAAGCTCTATCAGTCGGCTTGCTTGCGCAGGAAGGCCGGAATCTCGAGGTCGTCCATACCACCCGAGGACAGCGCATCCACACGCGCCGCCGCCGAATTGCGATTGGTACGCCAGACGCTTGGAACCGCCATGTTGTTGTAGTCGGTCCCCGCCGCCTGACCGGCAGCGCCGTTGGCGTTGACTGGCATGTGGTAGGCGATGTTGTCGGTACCGGTGCGCAGGCCCTGCACCACCGAGATCGGCTGGCGGCGCGCGTTCTGGCGTGCCAGACCGGTTGCCACCACGGTGACGCGAATCTCGTCGCCCAGGCTCTCGTCGTAGGCTGCGCCGAAAATCACATGCGCGTCGGTCGAGGCGTAGGCGTTGATGGTGCTCATCGCCAGGCGCGACTCGGCCAGCTTCAGGCTGCCCTTGCTGGCCGTGACCAGCACCAGCACGCCCTTGGCGCC
>JAUCDU010000325.1:0-2570 GCA_034674825.1 Giesbergeria sp. | reverse complement strand
CGGCATGAACAGCGGCCAGCGCCTGAACAGCCAATCGGCCAGCCCGGCGCTGGCCGCCCCGAAACCGAGCGAAGCGGAAGCGACCCTCTGCAAGATCGCCGCCATCATCCAGCAGCACCAGGCCGAAGGCGGAATCAGCTCACGCGAAGCAATGAGCGAAATCATCGCCATTGTCGAATCCGCCCCCATGCAAATCAACACGGGCCACAACGAGTAGGCCCAACCGAAGGAATCCATCATGTGGTTCAAAAACCTTAGAATCTACCGGCTTTCACCCGCCTGGAACCTGAACGCAGCCGAGCTTGATGAGGCGCTGGAAGCGCTGGCGTTCCGGCCCAGCTCCGCCAGCGATATGACGGCAATGGGCTGGGTGCCGCCCCGCCCTGATTCCGGCCTGGTGCATGCCATTGAAGGCAACTTCCTGCTGACGCTACGTGTTGAATCCAAGATTCTTCCCACGACCGTCATCAACCAGTTCACCGCCGCGCGCGCCAAAGAGGTCGAAGAGCAGCAAGGCTACCGGCCTGGCCGCAGGCAGATGAAGGTAATCAAGGAGCAGATCACCGATGAGCTGCTTCCAAAGGCATTCAGCCAGTACCGCGACACCCGCGTGTGGATTGACACGCGAAACCGTTGGCTGGTGATCGACACGGCCACGGCAGCAAAGAGCGATGAGGTAATGGGCGCGCTTGCCAAGGCGCTTGACCCCTTCCCCGTCATGCCGCTCTACACCGAGGCGTCACCGGCGGCGGCCATGTCCAACTGGCTAATCAGCGATGAGCCGCCCGAGAACTTCACCATCGACAGCGACACCGAGCTGCGCTCCACATCGGAAAGCGGTGGTGCGGTACGGTACGTCCGTGAAACCGTGGAACTGGACGACGCCCGCCGCCACGTCGAAGCCGGTAAGCAATGCACCCGCATGGCGATGACCTGGGCCGACAAGGTTTCTTTCATGCTGACCGACGGCATGGAGCTGAAGCGCATTGTGCCGCTGGACGTGCTGCAAGAGGGTCGCACCCCCACCGAAGATGAATCCGAGCAATTCGATTCCGATTTCACCCTGATGAGCGGCGAGCTTTCGCGGCTGATTGATGACCTGGTGGAAGGACTTGGAGGCGAGCGCCCTGCGAAGGAATCGGCATGAAAGCCCTTTCTATACGCCAGCCCTGGGCGTGGCTGATCGTAAATGGCCACAAGGACATAGAGAATCGTTCCTGGGCCACGCGCATGCGCGGCCCCTTTCTTGTCCACGCCGCGAAGGGAATGACGAAGTTCGAGTACGAAGAGGCCCGCGACTTCGCAAAGCGCCTTGGCGTGGATCTCCCAAAACCGGACGACCTTGAGCGCGGCGGCATCGTTGGGCAGGCCAGCATCATGGACTGCGTGGAGGAAAGCGAATCGCCCTGGTTCTTCGGGCGGTACGGATTCGTCATATCCAGTGCGACCCCTCTTCCGTTCGCGCAAGCCAAGGGAAAACTTGGGTTCTTTGACTTCGAGGCGGCCAATGCAGAAACGAAATGAGCCGCGCGGCGCAAAGGAAACATACAGGTGCGCGCGCTGCGGCGACCCATTCATTGCACGAACAGCAGACCGAAAGCGCGGCTGGGCGAGGTTTTGCAGCAAGAGCTGCAAGGCCATCAAGCAGGAACAGCGCACCGGCCAATACGCAGCGCACCTGCGCCAGCAGGACGGCGAAGAAGGCCATTTCAACGACGCCCACCTGTTCGACAACACGGAGCTATGAGCATGGCAGCGGCCATCATCAACCTTTCCCAAGAAGCCTTGGAGCGATGGAAGAAAGAGCACATCGAGCTGGTGGAGCAATTGACCATCGCTGCACTGGAAGACGGCCAGTGCGGGCGCGCGCTGGGGCATCACCCCGTCACCGAGTCCGCCGAGCGCGATGTCCTGGAACACATGAGCCAATTGAGGTCGAAATGACAGTAGAAAGCAAAACACCAGCCGCCGACAGCCCCACCAAGGGCATGACGCTGGCGCAGCGCGTGGCCCACGTCGGCGGCAGAGTCAACGCCCAGGGCTACGTGGAGTTCGGCAGCGAAATGGCCGTTGACGCCCTGATTCAACAGATCCTGCGCGACCGGAGCCATGCACTGGAGAACGAGGTGGCCAGACTCAAGAGCGTTGGCAGCGACATGGGCGAGATCATCCACGACATGGTGGTAGCTAATCAGGCGGCGTGGATTGAGTGGCAGCACGGACGGGGAGCTGAAGCAGCCATGATCTGGATTCAAAACGGCCTATTCGGCCCCGGCCACATCCCCGACGAGGATGAGCCGTATGGAAAAGAGGCGAAAGCATGGTTTGACGCCAACCGCGCCGACCCATTCCCTGTCTGCTTCTGCGGTCGCCCATCGAGCTATCTATGGATGGGCCAGGGCTTTTGCTCCGAAACCCACTACCGACAGGCGAAGGCGGAGCACGACGCCAAGAACAAGGATGATTGACCATGGCCGAGAACACGAAAATCGAGTGGGCAAATCACACTTTCAACCCCTGGTATGGCTGCCAGCGCGTGGGGCCGGGCTGCGACAACTGCTATGCCGAAG
>JAUCDU010000324.1:0-2592 GCA_034674825.1 Giesbergeria sp. | reverse complement strand
CCGACCACAGCGTGCAGGCCAGAAAGCGCACGCCGCCATGGCGCCATTCCTCGCGCTCGAGCACGCGCACCTGGCTGCCCTCTGCCTCGGTGCGCAGCATCGCCATGGTGCTCACCAGGTCAGAGCCATAGAACTCGTGGTTGCCAGCGACGTAGAGCGTGGGCTGCGTGCACTGGCGCGCCCAGGCCATGGCTTGTGCCGGGCGCTGCAGGTCGCCAGCCAGGACCACAACATCGGCGTCGGTCTGTGGCAGGTCCAGCGGCTGCACGGAAAGGTGCAGGTCAGAGAACAGGGCAATTTTCATGGGTTGGCTCGGTTGATGGCTTTCTCGGGCTGGCAGCCATTTTGGCCCGTAGCGCCAACAGTGCCTATGCACATGGCCTTTACGGATATGCGGGCGCCTTGTCACCTTTTGGCGATTGCCAGCGTCCAATGATCACAAACACCCCATCAGCGAGCTCCACCATGACTCCCTTGTCTTTGCCCAGCGCCGTGTCCACACCTCCACTTGCTGGTTCGGACGCGCAACTGGTGGCAAGCGCCTTGCAGGGGGAGCAAAGCGCGTTTGAAGCCATCATGCGGCGCCACAACCGCTTGCTGTTCCGCGCAGCGCGCGGCGTGGTCTCTGACGACGCCGAGGCGCAGGACGTGGTGCAGGAAACCTATTTGCGCGCCTTCACGCGGCTGCAGGATTTTCAGGGCGGCGCGGCGCTGGGTACCTGGCTGGTGCGCATCGCGATCAACCTGGCGCTCGATGTGCTGCGCAAGCGCGGCCGGTCCGTGCCAACGGATTTCACCCACGACACGAGCGACGAACCTTCCACGGAGCAAATGATGTCTTTTGCTGCCCCCCAAAGCGCATCGCCCGAATCGCTGGCGGCGCGCACCGAGCTGCGCGATTTGCTGCAATCGGCCATCGAGAGCCTGCCACCGATCTACCGCAGCGTCTTCATGCTGCGCGCCGTGCAGGAGATGAGCGTCGATGAAGCCGCGTACTGCCTGCAAGTGAGCGATGCCGTCATCAAAACACGCTACCTGCGCGCCCGCGCTCTGCTGCGCGATGCGCTCGGCGCGCAGCTCGAAGCCCATGCCGACAGCGTTTTTGCCTTTGCAGGCGAACGCTGCGACCAGGTCGTGCGCCACGTGCTGGCCGAACTGGAGCAGCGCAACCTCATCACGCGAACCTGACCGCAGGCGCCGCGATTTCATCAACCCACGGAGAAAATCATGAAAAACAGTTCCATTTACATCCCTTCGCAAGCCTTGTTTCTCTCGCGCCGCCGTGCCATGTCGATCTCCGGCGCTGCCGTGCTGTCGGCAAGCGCCGTGGCCTTGCTGGGCGGGCGCGACGCGCTGGCGGCCGGTGCCAAGGTGAGCGCCAAAGAGCTCGATGCCGATGTGCGCATCCTCAACACCG
This sequence comes from Giesbergeria sp., assembly GCA_034674825.1. Taxonomy (GTDB): domain Bacteria; phylum Pseudomonadota; class Gammaproteobacteria; order Burkholderiales; family Burkholderiaceae_C; genus Simplicispira. Next base: position 1,175 of record JAUCDU010000324.1, on the reverse strand, counting down.
CGCTGGGCGCCGAGCTTGAAGCCATTGCCGCCTACCAGTTGGGCGCTGAAAGTGGTTTGCTCAGCAAAGGCGTGCTGCCAGTGGCCGTGCAATTCCAGGGACACCACAAAGAGCACGCGGCAGCGATTGCCGCAACCGTGGAAAAATTGGGCGGCAAACCCGTCGTTGCCAAGGCAAAGTACCAGTTCCCGGTAGAAAAGCTCAAAGCAGAAGCCGATGTGCTGCGCTTTGCTGCAGGTCTGGAGCGCGGCGCTATCTCGGCCTACCTGGGCGCTGTGCCACTGTTTGCCGACCGCAACCTGGCGCAGGTCGCAGCGAGCATTCTGGGCGACGAAGCCATGCACTGGGCCGTGCTGCGCCAGGTGCTTGGCGAGACACCCGTGCCCTCTGCCTTCATGTCATGAAGCCGCGCCGCCTTCCATGGCTGCTGGGGCTGGCGGCCGGCCTGTTTGCCGCCGGTGCCAGTGCGGCGCCGGACGCAGCAGCGCTGGCGCGCGGCGAGCAGGTGTACGCCCGCTGCGCCGCCTGCCACGCCATCGAGGCGAACCGCACCGGTCCACAGCATTGCGGCTTGTTTGGGCGGCGCGCTGGCACAGCGCCCGGATATGACGCGTATTCAAAAGCCATGCGGGACAGCAAGTGGGTGTGGGACGAGAAATCGCTCAACATCTTCCTGAAGGACCCCATGAACGCCTTGCCTGGCACCACCATGGGGTACGCCGGGGTGAAAAACGACACCGAACGCGCGGACCTGATCGCCTGGTTAAAGCAAGCCACGCGTCCAGGCGCAGCATGCAAATTGGCTCCGTAGCGCCCATGTGCTGACGCGGGTGCAAAGGTCCAGCCAGTGCTCCAGTGGAGCCGCTGGCTGACAAAGAAATTCAAACGACAAGGAGTGCTGACATGAAACGCACGGGTGTGTGGGCGCGCGGCTCGGTGGTGCTGCGCCTGGCAGGAGTGATGGGACTGACCGCAGCGGCTGCAGTCGCTTGCGGAGGGGGATCTGCAGTGGACGGTGCAGACGCTGCCCAGGCGGCGCTGATTGAGCAGGGACGACAAATCTTCCGCTACGACACGTTCGGTGACGAGGCCCAGTGGACCGATGCGCTCGGAATGCAAGAAGTCATCGCGGCTGCGGTTGATCCCGTGACTGCCTTGTCCGTGGGCCTCAAGGT
>JAUCDU010000323.1:0-2602 GCA_034674825.1 Giesbergeria sp. | reverse complement strand
CCGAGGTCACGGCAAGCATTGCGGTCTCCACGGTGATGGCGCTGGTGACGCTGCCGCTGGTGATGTTCCTGGCAACGCGGTTCGTGGCGCCCTGAACGGTGCAGGGACGCTGTCAGCGCTTTGCCGTTGCGCGCTGAAAATCCCCTTGGGGCGTCTGCGCCCCTGGCTCACGGTGCCAGGCGTTCGCGCACCCAGGCCCCAGCCTCCAGCCGGTAACGCAACCGGTCGTGCAGGCGGCTCTTTCGGCCTTGCCAGAATTCCCAGCGGTCGGGTTTGAGGCGGTAGCCGCCCCAGTGCGGCGGGCGCGGGGGGTTCAGCAGGTACTGCGCCCCGTACTTCGCCGCATTGGCCACCAGCACGCCACGTCCTGAGATGACCTCGCTTTGCGGGCTGGCCCAGGCGCCGATGCGCGAGTCCAGCGGCCGGGTTTTGTAATAGGCGTCGCTCTCGGCGTCGCTTACTTTTTCCACGGTGCCTTCGATGCGCACCACGCGCTCAAGCTCGGTCCAGTGAAACTGCAAGGCGGCGTAGGGGTTGCCCGCAAGTTGCTTGCCCTTGCGGCTCTCGTAGTTGGTGAACCAGACCACGCCTTGCGCGTCGCAGCCCTTGATGAGCACGATGCGCGTGCTGGGGCGCAAGTCGCTGCCGACGGTGGCCAGCGTCATGGCGTTGGGTTCTGCTACTTCGGCGCTGATGGCTTCTTCCAGCCATTGGTTGAATTGCTGCAACGGGTCGGCATGCGAGGCGTCTTCGTTCAGCTCGGCGCGCTCGTAGCTCTTGCGCAGGTCGGCCAAGCGGGAGGAGGGGAGGGTCATGGTGCCATTGTGCCGCCTATGTGTGCCCCCTTATGCCGCTGGCCGCGCGCCCCGGCGCGGCGCGCGCCGCGCGGCGCAGTTTCGCTGTCAGCCGACACCGCGCCATTGGGCTTCGCCTTCATTGCGGCGCCGCATCGAGCCATTTCCAGGCCTGTTCCAGTTCGGACTCGGCAAAGCTGCGCAGCTCCATGCCGCGCAGCAGCGGCCGCAGCGTATGCATGAGGGTGTCCATCCAGCCAGGCGCGGCCACCAGCGCGTAGCGGGCCACCTTGGGGATCGCCTTGAGCTTCATCTGCAGCAATCCCGGCTGCAAATACAGCGCCGGCTCGATGCCGCCAAAGTGCTTGAAATGCGCCAGCACATCGACCTGTTCGTGCCGATCCAGAAAGGCCTGTATCTGCGGCAGCAAGCTGTCAACGCTGGCGCGTGTGATCGCCCCGTCCACCTCGAAGGCCAACAGGCGCTCGCTGCTGGTGGGAAGCAGCCGCAGTGCAGGCGCCTGAAGGTTCACGGCCTGCTCTGTCGGCGGCTCGGCCACCCACTTCAGCGCGCGTTCGCGCTCGACAGTCGCAAATTGCCGTAGCTGCATCCCGTGCAGCCAGGGCCCGGCCATGCGCAGCAATGCTGCTGGCCAGTGTTTGTCGGACACCAGGGCGAGCCGGTCAAACTGGCTGGCATGCTTCAACAACGCAAGATCGGCGCGCGCGCCCGGCGCCAGGGTGCCGAGGGCCATGTCGTCCAGGTCGGTCAGGTCGATCAGCAGTCCCAGGCGCATCGGCTGTTTCACATGGGCATCCAGCAACGCCTTGTACTGGCGCACATCGTCGCCGCTCAAGTCGCCGCTGAGCTGCACGGCGAGTACATGGGATGGGGCGGTAAGGGAATGGAGCATGGCGGTCTCGCGGTGGCAGTGCAAAGAGAACCACGGTACGCCAACGGCGAGCATTGGGCAAACGGCTCGAAACCAGCCCCTGGTCAGGAGTGCGTCTGCGTTGCGATTAGCCAGATCCGTCGGTCGGCTTGTCGCTGCCCGCCGCGCGAATCAGGCGTTCGAGTTGGCGGTCGCGGATACCGACAGCGCGCAGGCCTTCCTGCGTAGCCTGGGCGTAGTCCTGCGTGCTGCCGTAGCGCCCGCTCGCTTGACGGAAGATTCGGCGGTACTCGTCGGCAGGCAGGTCGCCGGTGTGGCTGGGGCTGCTGCGCGCCAAGGTGAAGCTTAGCGCCCGCACCGGCCCGGCGGGCGTGTGGCAGACGAGCCAGCGCGGCTGGTACACCGGGATCGGCATTTCACGCTCCCACAGCTTGACCAGCGTCTGCTCGCCCTGCGCTTCGGGGATGCGGTAGGCCATGCCGCGGCAACTGCCACCGGGCAGCATGCAAAAAACAAGTCCTGGGCACTCGTGCGTGCCGCGGTTGATGCGGCTCCACATCTTGAGCGCGCGGTGCCAGCCGTGCACGCGCGCATCGCGCCGCTCAACGTACTCAAAATCGGGGCGCCAGATGAGCGAGGCGTAGCCAAACACCCACAGGTCGCCCTGGCCGCGCCACTCTTGCACGGTGCGTTCCAGCAGGGAGGTGGGTTCGCGCATCACAATTCAGATGAAATATTGGCTCTAGCGCTTATCTGTATCGCGTAAGCAGCTATGAATTTCATTGCAATCGTGCCATGGTGTCGCTTTAGCGCAGCCCACTGCCGGCCGCATCAAACGTCCGCTCGATCAGCTCGATCTTGTAGCCGTCAGGGTCTTCGACAAAAGCAATAACGGTGCGCCCGCCCTTGACCGGGC
>JAUCDU010000322.1:0-2614 GCA_034674825.1 Giesbergeria sp. | reverse complement strand
CTTTCTGGATATTGGCGTGGCTGCGTTCGTTGATGAAGCGGCTTTGCGGGTCGTCTTTTGCTTCGTGCGGCCAGCTGGCGAGTCGGTAGTAGTTGATGGCCGGGCGGCAGGTGGGGCAGCCGTCGGGCGTCTTCCACTCCATGAAGCGAAACACGGCCTCGTTGGTCAGCAGGTGGTGGGCCGCGATGGCATCGCGCACCGCCTGGTGGCCGTGGTCGGTGCAGGCGCACAGCGGCTTGGTCTTGGGCGTGGCGGAGTAGTCGCCCCCGGCCGTGGCCATCAGAATTTGCTCGACCAGACCGGTGCATGAGCCGCAACTGGCGCTGGCCTTGGTGTGTTTGCGCACTTCGTCCAGCGTGAACAGGCCTTTCTCCTGGATCGCCTTGCAGATCTGGCCCTTGGTGATGCCGTTGCAGCCGCAGACCTCGTCGGTGTCCAGCATGGCGGCGGCCTTGTTCTGGCCCTGGTGGCCGGCGTCGCCCATGTTCGATTCGCCAAACATCAGCTTGTCGCGCAGGTCGCCCACGGCGCGCGCGTCGCGCAACAGCTTGAAGTACCAACTGCCATCGACCGTGTCGCCGTACAGGCAGGCGCCGACCAGCTTGTCGTCCTTGATGACGAGCTTCTTGTAGACGCCCGAATACGGGTCCGAGAGCACGATTTCCTCCGTGCCTTCGCCGCCCTGGAAGTTGCCGGCCGAGAACAGGTCGATGCCCGTGACCTTGAGCTTGGTCGAGGTGAGCGAGCCCACGTAGCGGCCAATGCCGAACTCGGCCAGGTGGTTGGCCAGGACCTTGCCCTGCTCGAACAGCGGCGCGACCAGGCCATAGGCAATGCCGCGGTGCGCCGCGCATTCGCCCACGGCGTAGATGCGGGCGTCGGTGGTGGTCTGCAGCGTGTCGCTCACCACAATGCCGCGGTCCACGTGCAGGCGCATTTTTTCGGCGAGCTGGGTGTTGGGGCGAATGCCCACGGCCATCACCACCAGGTCGGCCGGCAGTTCGGCGCCGTCCTTGAACTTGACGGCCCGCACGCGCCCCGCGCTATTGCCCAGCAGCTCGGCGGTTTGCGCCTGCATCAAGAACTGCATGCCGCGTGCGCTGAGCGACTTTTGCAGCAGCTTGCCGGCCACGCTGTCGAGCTGGCGCTCCATCAGCCATGCGCCGGCGTGCACCACGGTGACCTGCATGCCGCGTTTCATGAGGCCGTTGGCGGCCTCCAGGCCGAGCAGGCCGCCGCCGATCACCACCGCGTGGCGGTAGCGCGTCGCGGCGTCGATCATGGCCTCGGTGTCGGCAATGTCGCGGTAGGCCAGCACGCCTTGCAGGTCCTTGCCGGGAATCGGCAGCATGAAGGCGTTCGAGCCCGTGGCGATGATCAGCCTGTCATAGCTGGCGATGAGCGTTTCGCCATCGGCGTTGGTCGCGTGCACCGTGCGCTGGGTGCGGTGGACCTCGGTGACGGTACAGCCGGTGTGCAGGGTGATGCCGTGCTCCTGGTACCACGCGTGGTCGTTGAGGATGATCTCGTCCAGCGTCTGCTCGCCGGCGAGCACCGGCGACAGCAGGATGCGGTTGTAGTTGGGGTGCGGCTCGGCGCCAAACACCGTGATGTCGTACAGCCCCGGTGCGATCTTTAGCAGCTCTTCGAGTGTGCGCACGCCGGCCATGCCGTTGCCTACTACCACCAGCCTGGGTTTGGTCATTGCGGGTTCCTTTCTGTTGGCATCTGCATCGTCTTCCTGCGCGGCGATGAAGCCCCGCAATCAAAGCTTGCAATGCAACGACCGTGCCAGCAGCGAAGACACGTGCAGGTCACTGCGCACGACGCTCGCTCAGAGCGCTGAAAGTAGCGGCGCGCACCACGCTGGGGTGTATGGCGCACGGCATGGTGCGCGACGCAATGCGCAGGCGCCGCGCTGGTGCGCCGTGCGAGAAGACCCGCTTGGCAAGCTGCGTCCCGGGCGCCTGCGCCTGCAAGCAATGGCGCTGGGACATGGCGCTCTTGCGCGCAACGGGCCGTTCCACCGTTTGTGTACCGAGCCCAAGGCGGCGGTTTGTTGTGTTGACTGGTCGGATCCCCGCGGTCGGCTGTTGCACGAATTCACCAAAACCTTGCTGTACCCGGTTGCGCTGGGTGGCAAGATGGGCTGAAATCACCGTGTTCAACGAATCAGGGAGGCCGCATGACGGTTGTTGCAGAAATACTCAAGGCCAAGGCCAATGCCGCTGTTCAGACCGTCTCGCCCGACGCTACCGTGCTTGACGCACTTCGCACCATGGCAGAGAAGCAGATTGGGGCGGTACTGGTGGTGCAGAACGGCCGCATCGAGGGCATCCTGACCGAGCGCGATTACGCCCGCAAAATTGCACTGCTCGGCCGCAGTTCGGCAGACACGCCGGTCAGCGATGTGATGACGCGGTCGGTGATTTTTGTCGAGCCAACCCAGACCAGCGAAGAGTGCATGCAACTGATGACGGACAAGCGCCTGCGCCACCTTCCGGTGCTCGATGGCGAGCAACTGCTAGGCATGATTTCTATTGGCGACCTGGTGGCCGACATCATTTCCGAGCAGAAATTCATCATTGAGCAGATGACGCACTACATCGGCGGC
>JAUCDU010000321.1:0-2641 GCA_034674825.1 Giesbergeria sp. | reverse complement strand
GAAAACGCTCCAGTACAAACGCTTGCTGGACGACTTTCCCGCCTATGAGATCTCCAATGTTTGGTCTGATGTAGCAGGAACATCGGACAAAGTCTATGTAGTGCAAACTGCACTCGCAGTGCTTCAGCGCTGCATGCTCATGACCACCGACCCCGGCGACTTGGTTCTCGACCCCACCTGCGGCAGTGGCACGACGGCCTACGTCGCCGAAAAATGGGGCCGCCGCTGGATTACCTGCGACACCTCGCGCGTCGCCATCACGCTGGCCAAACAACGCCTGATGACGGCCAGCTTCGATTACTTCGAGCTGCGCTACCCACACGAGGGCCTCAAGGGCGGCTTTATCTACAAGACCGTGCCGCATGTCACGCTCAAGTCGATTGCCAACAACCCCGAGATTGACGCCATTTACGAGCGCATGCACCCCGGCATTGACGCCGCCCTGCGAGCACTGAACCAGGCGCTGGCCAGCCAGCCGCCCGCCGAGCCCTTCCCCGTGACCGATGGCGCCCGCAAAGGCCAAAAGCTGCTGCTGGGGCGCAAGGGGCAAGAATTGCAGGAGTGGGAAGTGCCCTTCGACTACCCCGCTGATTGGCCCGCGCCCTGCCGTGACGCTTTTGACGCCTTCCACACCGCACGGCAAGCCATGCAGCGGCAGATGGATGCGTCCGTCGCCAGCCATGCAGACAACGAAACGCTGTACGACCAGCCCGCCGTCGCCAAAGACAAGCTGCGCATCACCGGCCCTTTTACGGTGGAAGCGGTGCCCTTCCCTACCGTGCTCTCATTAGAAGAGCAGTCAGCACAAGCGCCGTCTGCTCTAGAGGCCGATTTGGCCATTGCCCGCAGCGGCGCCACCAGCCGCCAGCACGGCTGGCGCGATGAACTGCTCAAGACCGGCATTCGCGGCAAGGGCGGGCAAATGCTGAAATTTGCCGAGCTGGAGGTGCTTCCCGGCGCAGTCTGCCTGCACGCCACCGGCCACCTGGACTCGGGCGAGCGCGTGGTGGTGAGCTTTGGTCCCGAACACGGCGCGCTTGAGCAGCGCCAGGTAGAGCACGCGCTGGACGAGGCCGAGTCCCTGCGCCCGTCGGCCAAGTTCATCATCTTCTGCGCCTTCACTTTCGACCCGGAGGCTGCCAAAGACATCGACGAGGTGAAGTGGGCGGGGGTAACGCTGCTCAAGGCGCAAATGAACATCGACCTGCTGACCGAAGACCTGAAGAAGGCCAGTTCGAAATCCACCAGCAACCAAAGTTTCTGGCTCATGGGGCAACCCGATGTGCAGCTTACCCAAAACCAAGCCGGGCTGTGGCAGGTGGAGGTGAACGGCTTTGACTACTTCGACACCAGCAAGGGCGAGCTGATCTCGGGCGGCAAAGCCAAGATTGCCGCCTGGTCGCTTGACACCGATTACGACGGCCGCAGCCTGTTCCCGCACCAGTTCTTCTTCCCCATGGCGGGCAAGGACGCCGGTTGGATGAAGCTGAAGAAAAACATCCGCGCCGAACTGGACGAAGACCTGCTGCAACACTTCAACGGCACGGTATCGCTGCCGTTCGAGGCGGGGGCCAACAACACGGTGGCGGTGAAAATTGTGGACGACCGGGGCATTGAGTCACTCAAGGTGATGAAGCTGGTGAGCGCTGGTGCTGGCAATAGCGCTGGCACCGTGGCGTGAGGGCAGCCCCATGAGTGCGCCCTCTTCGCTGATCATCAACTCCCCCTTTGCTGAACCCCAGCAATACTGGGCCGAAAACCCCGACCGCACACTGCGCGTGGTGCCCAGCCGCCGCCCGGCGGGCTACGAAATCATCGACACGCGCGAGAACACGCGCCGCCAGGTGCCCATTCCGCTGGTGGACGACATTCGCCAGCGTGTGGCGCAATGGCGTGCCGACGGCTGGCCCGGCACCACCGCCGTGACGCAAGAGCTGCTGCTGCACTGGTGGGATGCGGACCGGGTCTCGGGCCGCCAGTACCCGTTTTACTTTTGCCAGCTCGAAGCCATTGAAACGCTGATCTGGTACACCGAGGCCCAGCCCGAGTACCGCCAGGGCATCAGCGTGCAGGGCGACGGTGGCCCGTTTGAGCGCCTGTGCAACAAGATGGCCACCGGCAGTGGCAAGACCACGGTGATGGCGATGGTCATCACCTGGCAGGTGCTCAATGCGCTGACGTACCCCAAGTCGCCACGCAAGTATTCATCGGCCATCTTTCTGGTGGCACCTGGCCTGACGGTGAAAGACCGCCTGCGCGTGCTGCTGCCCGGCGACCCAGCCAACTACTACGACAGTTTTGCGTTGTGCCCGTCCGAATCGCTGCGGCAAAAGCTCAACCGCGCCGACATCCTGATCGAGAACTGGCACACCCTGATGCCGCGCAAGCAGCTAGACCGATCGGTGGTAAAAAAAGGCGCTGAGAGCGACGAGGCCTTTACCCGCCGCGTGCTGGGCAAGCTGGCCACGCACAAAGACATTGTGGTGATCAACGACGAGGCGCACCACGCCTACCGCACCCCTGCCGACCTCAAGATCCGCAAGGCCGAGGCCGCGGCCCTAGGGCTGGACCTGGAAGAAGCCACCCGCTGGGTGGAAGGGCTGGACCGCATCCACAAGACACGCCGCATTGCGCGCTGCTT
>JAUCDU010000320.1:0-2651 GCA_034674825.1 Giesbergeria sp. | reverse complement strand
CGCGCGTGCAGGGCGTCGACTTTGCCGAGGGCACGGGCATGGAGGCGCTGCACACCGCGGTCGACGCGCTGCTGGCCAAGGTGCGGCGCAAGTACAAGGAATACGGCATCACCGAGAAGCCCTTTGTCGTCGTGAAGGCCGACAACGGCACCTACGGCATGGGCATCATGATGGTGCACGACGCCAAGGAGCTGGACCATCTGAACCGCCGCACCAAGAACAAGATGGACGTCATCAAGGACGGCCAGCATGTGCATGACGTGATCGTGCAGGAAGGCGTGTACACCCAGGAGCGCGTTCACGAGGCGGTGGCCGAGCCCGTGGTCTACATGATGGACCGCTACGTGGTCGGTGGCTTTTACCGCATGCACGCCGAGCGTGGCGTGGACGAGAACCTGAACGCGCCCGGTGCCAGCTTTGTGCCGCTGGCCTTCCAGCACAGCACGCAGCTGCCCCAGCCCGGCGCGCGCCCGGGCGCAAGTGCGCCCAACCGCTTCTATATGTATGGCGTGGTGGCGCGCCTGGCCATGGTTGCGGCAAGCTACGAGCTGGAGGCAACCGACCCCAACGCCGAGGTGTACGACTGACCGGTTGATCCGCCGGCCAGTGCCGGCGCTGTTTCATCGGTACGTATAAGCGGCTTTTGTTCGTACCAAGTGGCCATCCCGGCGCCAGGGTTTCGGGCGCTGCTTCATCGCATGACGCCGCTGCGCCATCGCATCACGCGATGGATCGCCACCTTCTTGCTGTGGGTTGCAACACCAGCCATCGCGCACAATCGCGCACCATGTCGTTCTTCAAAGACCTGAGCCTGTCTGCCGTCACGGCAGGTTTTGTCGCTGTTCTCGTCGGCTTTACCAGCTCGGTGGCCATCGTCTTCCAGGCGGCGCAGTCCTTTGGCGCCACGCCGCAGCAAATCACCTCGTGGATGTGGGCGCTGGGCCTGGGCATGGGGCTGTGCTCGCTGGTGCCGTCGCTCATCCTGCGTCAGCCGGTGATGATTGCCTGGTCCACACCGGGCGCAGCGGTGCTGGCCACGGCGGGGCTTGCCGGCGGATTCTCGATGGCCGAGGCCATCGGCGCCTTCATGGCCTGCGCCGTGCTGATCACGCTGGCCGGCGTCACCGGCTGGTTCGAGCGCATCATGAACCGCCTGCCAATGGAGATCGCCGCTGCTTTGCTGGCCGGCGTGCTGGCGCGCTTCGGCATGGACGCATTCACTGCGCTGCAGTCGGCCTTGCCGCTGGTGCTGGTCATGCTGGCGGCCTATCTGCTCGCCCGCCGGTTGCTGCCGCGCTATGCAGTGGTCATCACGCTGCTGGCCGGGGTGGCCTGGGCTGCGGCGGCCGGCCAGATGCGCTGGTTCGAGGTGCATCTGGCGCTGGCACTGCCCGTCTTCACCGCGCCCGCATTCAGCTTTTCGGCGCTGATGAGCCTGGCGCTGCCGCTGTTCATCGTCACCATGGCCTCACAAAACCTGCCCGGGGTGGCAGTCATCCGCGCCTCGGGCTACCAGCTTCCGGTCTCGCGCCTGATCACGCTGACCGGCCTGGCGACGTTGGTGCTTGCGCCGTTTGGCGCCTTTGCCCTCAATTTCAGCGCAATCACCGCGGCCATCTGCATGGGGCCGGAGGCGCATCCCGATCCGGCCAGGCGCTACACCGCTGCGGCGTCATGCGGGCTGTTCTATATCGCTGTAGGGATTTTTGGGGCCGTCGTCACCGGCCTGCTGACCGCCTTCCCGCGGGAACTGGTCGTCGCCATCGCCGGTCTGGCCCTGCTGAGCGCCATCGGCGGCGGCCTGGCAGCAGCGCTGGCCGGCGAGAGCCACCGCGAGGCTGCGCTGATCACCTTTCTGGTCACCCTGAGTGGCGTGACGCTGGCGGGCATCGGCTCGGCCTTCTGGGGTGTCGTCGCCGGCAGTGTTGCCCTGTTTGTGCAACAGTACGGCCGTGGCGCCCGACGGGCCACGCCGTGACACCTTTCTATTGATACAGCCGCCCATGAACTTCTTATTCGTCGCCGATCCGCTGGAGCGGTTCGCCATCTATAAAGACACGACTTTTGCCATGATGCGCGAGGCGCAGCGCCGTGGCCACACCATTGCCGCGTGCGAGCCGCACCATCTGCACTGGCAGACCGGCGGCCGCGTCATGGCGCGGGTGCGCGACATCACCCTGACGGGAGATGCGCACGACTGGTTTACGCCCGCGCCTGAGCGCATGGCAGCGGTGGCGGACTTTTCCGCCGTGCTCATGCGCAAGGACCCGCCATTTGACAGCGAGTATTTCTACTCCACCCATTTGCTGGAACAGGCCGAGCGCGAGGGCGCACGGGTCTTCAACAAGCCTCGCGCCCTGCGCGACCATCCGGAAAAACTCTCCGTGATGGAATTCCCGCAGTTCCTCGGCCCCACGCTGGTGACGCGCGACCCGGCCGAGATTCGCGAGTTTCATGCCGCCCACCAGGACATCATCCTCAAACCGCTCGATGGGATGGGCGGCATGGGGATTTTCCGCGTGCGCGCCGATGGCATGAACCTGGGCAGCATCATCGAAACCCTGAACCAGGGCGGCAGCCAGAGCGTCATGGTGCAGAAATTCCTGCCCGAGATTGCCGATGGCGACAAGCGCATCCTGGTGATCGGCGGC
>JAUCDU010000319.1:0-2680 GCA_034674825.1 Giesbergeria sp. | reverse complement strand
CAGCGGCGCTATGTCTGCTTTTATTTTGATAGCTGCTTGCGCTTGCTCCACCTGCACAAACACCAGTTTTTCTTCAAAAGCCGGGGCGCGGCAGGCCACACTGCCATCGGCATCCAGCGCAAACGAGCGCCCTTCAAATACCACTTCGTCCTGCCCGCCCACCAGGTGTGCATAGACCAGCGGCAAGCCGGTCTCCTGCACCCGCGTGCGCATGGTCTGCTCGCGCGCGCTGCTCTTGCCGCTGTGGAACGGCGAGGCGTTGATGACGGCGATAAGCTGCGCGCCCGCAGCCGCCAGGTCGCGCGCCGGCGCGGTGTGCCACGCATCCTCACAAATCAGCAAACCCACGCGCAAGCCCGCCACTTCGAACACACAAGGTGCCTCACCCGGTCGGAAATAGCGCCGCTCGTCAAACACTTCGTAGTTGGGGAGTTCACGCTTGGCATAGGTCTGCTCGATCTGACCGGCGCGCAGCACGCTGGCGGCGTTGAAGCAGGTGGCAAACGCGCCCGCCCCGCTCGCGCGCTGTGGATGCCCAAGGACAATAGCGAGGTCTTTCAACACTGCCGTCGCTTCGGCAATGCGTTTGACGGCATCATCACAGGCCGCAAGAAACGCCGGCCGGAGAAACAAATCCTCAGCGGCATAGCCGCACAGGGCGAGTTCGGGCGTCAGCAGCAAGGCGGCACCGGCGGCATGCGCCTCGTGCGCTGCGTCGATGATTTTCTGCGCGTTGCCGCGCAGGTCACCCACCGTGAAATTGAGTTGCGCTATGCAAATGGAGAGCGTCATGGGGTCCAGAAGGTCGGACAAAAGCCAGCGGCAGGCCACGGTGGGAGCGCCCGCACCTGCTGGCGAAACACGCGTTGCCAGGGCCGTGCATGGCTGAAAGTGCCATTATCACCCGCGTGCACACCAGCCCGCTGACCCTCGATGCGGCCGCATGGGACGCGCTGCTGGCGCAGCAAGACCACGTTACCCCGTTCATGCGCCATGCCTATCTGGCGGCCCTGCACACCAGCAGCAGTGCGGTGCCGGGCACCGGCTGGCATCCGCGCTTTGTGACCCAGGAAGAAGGCGGCGTTCTCATCGCTGCTTGTCCGCTGTACCTCAAGGAACACTCCTACGGCGAATACGTGTTCGATTGGGCCTGGGCGCGCGCTTACCAGGAGCACGGCCTGCGCTACTACCCGAAGGCGCTGATCGCCGTACCGTTCACGCCGGTGCCGGGCACCCGCCTGCTGGCGCGCGACGACGCCGCGCGCACGCAATTGCTGCGCACTGTGGTGGCGTGGTGCGAGGAGCAGTCCTTGTCTTCCCTGCATCTGCTTTTTGGCAGCGATGCAGACATGGCAGCTTGCAACAATGCCCACCTGATGCAGCGTACCACCGTGCAGTTTCACTGGAACAACCTTGCACCAGACGGCGGGCAGTTCCGCGATTTCGAGCACCTGCTTGCCGCCCTCACCCAGGAAAAGCGCAAGAAAATCCGCCAGGAGCAGCGCCGCGTGCGGGAAGCGGGCGTGCGTTTTCGCTGGGCACGGGGCGCCGACATCACCGCTACCGACTGGGATTTTTTCTACCGCTGCTACGAGCGCACCTACCTGGAGCACGGCAACCCGCCCTACCTCAGCCGCACCTTCTTTGAGCGCATGGCGCTGGACATGCCTGAAGCCTGGCTGTTGTTCATGGCGGAGCGCGACGGGCGGCCAATAGCTAGTAGTTTGATAGCTATCAGCGCAGACCCATCAAGCGCTAGCGGCCAAAAAGGCTTGAATTCTTCACCTCCGACCGCCTATGGGCGTTATTGGGGCGCGCTGGAGCGCGTGGACAGCCTGCACTTTGACGCCTGCTACTACCAGCCGCTCGCCTGGTGCATAGCGCATGGCTTTGCCGCCTTTGAAGGCGGGGCGCAGGGCGAGCACAAGATGGCCCGGGCACTGCTGCCGGTGGCCACGCACAGCGCCCACTGGCTGGCGCACCCGGCGTTTGCCGATGCAGTTGAGCGCTTTCTGGAGCGTGAGGACGCCGGCATGGCCGCGTATGTGGAAGAACTGCAGGCACACACACCGTTTCGCGCAGCAATGCAGAAGGAGCCAAACCCCTGATTGCAACGCGGAGCTACGGCCTGCGGTTGCCAGATTATCAAAAGATGCATATCATTTACATCTAATAAAACCAGCAATTTCCACGATGCCTGCTACCACAAAAACCGCCCTGCCCAGTTCTGCTACGCCTGAGGTGTGCCATGGGCGCGTCTGACCAGGAAGCGCCTCTGGCGCAAGCGCTGGAGCGCCCCTACCGCCACGGCTTCATCACCGATGTCGAGTCCGATTCCTTGCCGCCTGGCCTGGACGAAGGCACCATCCGTGCGATCTCGCTGCGCAAGCGCGAGCCCGAGTTCCTGCTCAAGTGGCGCCTCGCTGCCTACGAGCGCTGGCTGACCCTGCCGACGCCTGAGTGGGCGCATGTGCATATTGATCCGATTGACCTGCAGGCGCTGTGCTACTACTCGGCGCCCAAGTCGCTCAAAGACGGCCCCAAGAGCCTCGCCGATGTCGATCCCAAGCTGCTCGAAACCTACGAGAAGCTCGGCGTGCCTTTGCACGAACGTGCGCGTCTGGCTGGCGTGGCGGTGGATGCGGTGTTCGATTCGGTCTCGGTCGGCACCACCTTCCGC
>JAUCDU010000318.1:0-2745 GCA_034674825.1 Giesbergeria sp. | reverse complement strand
ACGGCACGCTCAATGCCATGTTTTTGCCCGCGGTGGTGCGTTTCAATGCGCAGGCCGAGTCGGTGCAAAAAGACCGGCGGCTGGAGCGCATGGCCGGCGCGATGGGACTGGCCTCGGCCAGCGACATTCCCGAGGCCATACGCGACATGAGCGCCCGCCTGGGCTTGCCCACAGGCTTGGCAGCCATGGGGGTCACGGAAGACATGTTTGACGCCATTATCCAGGGCGCCATGGCCGACCATTGCCACAAAACCAACCCGCGCGTGGCCACCCCTGAGGAATATCGCGCGATGCTGCGCGAATCGCTCTGAGTCTTTGCAGCGCTCTGGACGGCTATTCGCGGGGCGCTGCGGGGTTGAGCAGGTCTTCGCTGCCGCGTGTCTTCTCGTCGCTGCGAATGGCGCCATCGAGGTCGGTTTGCGCACGCGTGTCGGGTGGCGGTGCACCTGCAAGGTGGTCGCTTGCCGGCGCGGCTTGAACCGGCTCAGATGCAGGGCTGCGCTCGGTCAACTGGACCCGGTAAATGGGCTCGGGCATGTCCATGCCGGCCTTCTCCAGCGCCAGTTTGACGGTGCGGATCGCCTCACTTTTGACCAGCAGAAAATCGTGCGTGCGCTGGTCCACCCAACCATGGAAGCGCACCTGCACGTTCGAGTCGCCAAGCGACGAGATATAGGCGCGCGGCGGGGGCGATGGGATCACGCCGTCCACTTTGCCCAGTTGCACCGTGCCGAGTTGCTGTGCGGCCAGCAAATCTTCGTTGACGCCAACGCCCACATCGAATTCGAAGCGCCGGGTCGGATTGCGGCTGTAGTTCAGCATGACGCTGCGAAACACCAGCGCGTTGGGCACGCGCAAATGGTTGCCGTCCAGCGTCATCAAAATCGTGGCGCGCGAGGTCAGCGCAATCACCACGCCTTCGTTGCCGTTGATGACGACATGGTCCCTGGGCGCGAACGGCTGGCGCACGCTCATCAAAATGCCTGCCAGGTAGTTTTCCAGCGTTTCCTTGAAGGCAAAACCCAGGGCGACGCCGAGTACGCCCGCAGTCCCCAGTACCGCACCCACCAAGGCGGTCGCGTTCAATATCTCCAAAGCGATCAGCAGACCGCCCACGGTGATGGCCCAGCGCGTGCCGGTTTTGACCAGATCGCGCAAGAACGGATTGCGCTGCGCCACGCGCTCCAGCGTGCTGCGCCGTGAAAGCCAACCGCCCAGCCGCCAGGCCGCCCACACGACGACCAGCGCCAACACCAGCAGCGGCAGGCTGCCAATCAGGTGGTAGGCCTGCTGTTGCAGGCGATCCAAGACAGCACCAAGCTGGAAACCGCCCTCACCCATCGTCAGACCAGATAGTCGAGGCCTGCAGCCTCGACCTCCAGCTCCATCTTGGGCGGCGTCCAGTCAATCGGGTCCTGGCGCAGCACCAGGTCGATGTCCAGCCCCAGCGGCAGACCGACCTGATCGGGGAAGCTCACGGCCATCTCGCGCTCGTCAAGTCCGGCTTCGCGTGCACGCACCCGCCACGAGGCCAGGTGCAGGATGCCAGCAAGCGGCTCATAGGCGTTGTTTTCAAACGGCGCGTGCTGGTAGTTGAGCGCATCTACCACGGCTTCTGGCAATTGCCAACGCCGCGCCAGCGCGCCACTCACCCGCCCATAGCAAAAGCCGAAAATGCGCCCTTCAAGCTTGGCACGGCGCAGGTCCAGCGGCGCCACCAGGGTGTTGAGGGACTGCGCCCGCTCCGGGTCGCCCAGATGAATGACGAGTTCTCCCAGACCGTGGAGCAGGCCCGCCGTGTACGCCGCCGCCTGGTTGTGGTGCACATGGCCAGCGAGCGAGCGCGCCAGTTTCGCGGTGTGCAGGCTGTAGCGCCAGAACTGCTGCATGTTGATGCCCGGCACCGAGCGCGATGTCGTGCCCAGCGGCGCCGACGCGACCAGTTGGCGCAATTGCTCCGTGTCGGCCAGCGCCAGCGCCTCGGGCAAACCGGCTACGCGGCGCGGAGCGCCGAATTCGTCGGAGTTGGCCAGGCACAGCAAGCGCGCAGCCAATGCCGGGTCGGTGGCAAAAAACTGGTTGACGCGCCGCAGGTTGGGTTCGTCGTGCGCCAGTTCGGCCATCAGCAGCGCCACTGCGCGCGGCAAGCTGGGAAAGGCTGGTGGCGAAGCCAGCAGTGCATTCAAATCCATGGGATCGGCGCTGCGGTGGTGGGGACGCAATGATTATCCACGGGGCCACGCCCACCGGTGCGCACTAGCTCAATATTCAGCGATTGCGCAGTTTGGCGAAGGCGGACGCCATGGCGGATGCAGCCGGCGCTTCCTGGCCGCGCTGCGCGTTCTGCCCACGCCCGGCTCCCTCGAACCGGTTCTCGCGTGGCCCGCGAGCACCCGCCGCACCGCCCGCGTTTCTGGGGGCTTCACCCAGCTTCATCGACAAGCCGATGCGTTTGCGCTCGATGTCCACTTCCATCACCTTGACGGTGACGATGTCGCCGGTCTTCACCACTTCGCGTGCGTCGTTCACGAACTTGTGCGCCAACTGGCTCACATGTACCAAGCCGTCCTGGTGCACGCCCAGGTCGATGAAGGCGCCAAACTGCGCGACGTTGCTGACCGTGCCCTCCAGCACCATGCCTCCGCGCAGGTCGCGGATGTCGTCCACGCCTTCGTTAAAGCGCGCCACCTTGAAGTCCGGGCGCGGGTCGCGGCCGGGTTTTTCCAGCTCGGCCAGAATGTCCTT
>JAUCDU010000317.1:0-2748 GCA_034674825.1 Giesbergeria sp. | reverse complement strand
CCGGCTCGAGTGAATTGGGAACGTTGCATCATGCTGGAAGGCTGAGCGAATAAAATGTCGAATATGTTGATAAAAAAAGAGAAAAACACTATCGCTACCGGTGAAGAAGGCGAAATCGACAGGATTGACAGAAAAATACTCTCGATCCTGCAGGATGATGGGCGTATTTCCAACCTGCGCCTGTCCGAGCAGGTCGGCCTGTCACCCACGGCGGTGCTCGGCCGGGTGCAGCGGCTGTCGCGGGGTGGCTATGTGCTCGGCTACGAGGCGCGGCTCAATCCGCAAAAGCTGGGTGCGGCGATGCTGGTGTTTGTCGAAGTGCTGCTCGACCGCACCACGCCCAATGTGTTCGAGCAGTTCAACGCCGCCGTGCAGGCACGACCGGAAATCATGGAATGCCACATGGTGGCGGGCGGTTTTGACTACCTGCTCAAAACGCGCAGCGCCGACATGAACGCCTACCGTGCCTTTGCTGGGGCCGTGCTGTGGCAATTGCCAGGCGTGCGCGAAACGCGCACCTACGCCGTGATGGAAGAGGTCAAGCATTCCACCCGGCTGCCCATTGCCTGAGTCGTCAGCGTTGCGACAGCTCTGCTTGCAGGGCTTGCATAATGGCCGGCATTGCAAATATTTCAGGAGGTAACGCATGTATGCACTCAGCAAAGCGCTTGTGGTGATCGGGGCACTCGCCTTGGGCCAGGCGGCAAGTGCCGCCTGCTACGTGGTGTACGCACCGGACAACACGGTGGTGTACCGCTCGTTCCAGTCGCCGGTTGACCTCTCCAAGCCATTGCACGTCACCATGCCGCAAGCGGCGCCAGGTGGGCGTCTCGTGTTTGCGCTGGAGCCGACCGGCTGCGAGTTTGAGATGGACAAACTCGACACCTTGCAATCAAGGGCCAACATCCGCAAGAGCCCCACGCGCAAATCGCGCCGGACCCGGGCCGCACGCGGCGCCTGAATTTCACGCCTGTTTGCCGGCGCAGCCCTGCGGGGCTGAGACAATCGGCGCATGACCGACAAGCAAGCATTGGCGCCCGTGCAGGCGCCCGAGGGACTGCAGGTAGAGTCCTTGAACCTCGACGCCCAGGGCGTCGCCCGCCGCCCCGATGGCAAGGTGGTGTTCATAGACGGCGCGCTGCCGTTTGAGCGGGTCAGCGCCAAAAGCTACCGCAGCAAAAACAACTGGGAACAGGCCGAGCTGACCGAGATTCACCTCGAATCGTCGCAGCGCGTGCGCCCCGGCTGCCCGCATTTCGGTTTGCATACCGGTGCCTGCGGCGGCTGCAAGATGCAGCATCTGCACGCATCGGCCCAGGTGGCAGTCAAGCAGCGGGTGCTTGAAGACAACCTCTGGCACCTGGGCAAAGTCAAGCCAGAGAGCTTGTTGCGCCCCATAGAAGGCCCGGCCTGGGGCTACCGCTACCGCGCTCGCCTGTCGGTGCGCTACGTGGTGAAAAAGGGCGAAGTACTGATAGGTTTTCACGAACGTAAGAGCCGCTATGTCGCCGACATGCGCGTTTGCCCGGTGTTGGTGCCGCATGTCAGCGCCATGCTGATGCCGCTGCGTGCGCTGATTGCCAGCATGGACGCGCGCGACACCTTGCCGCAGATCGAGCTGGCCTGCGGCGACACCGTCACTGCGCTGGTGCTGCGCCATCTGGAGCCGCTGTCGGACGCTGACCTCCAGCGCCTGCGCAACTTTGCCGCCGAGCACGGCGTGCAGTGGTGGCTGCAATCCAAGGGGCCGGAGACGGTGCGCCTGCTGGATGAAGGCGGCGCGCAGCTTTCCTACGCCTTGCCCGAATTTGGCATCACCATGCCGTTCAAACCAACCGATTTCACGCAGGTGAACCCGCACATCAACCGCGTGCTGGTGGCGCGGGCGCTGCGCCTGCTGGATGTGCAGAAAAATGAGCGCGTCATCGACTGGTTTTGCGGACTGGGCAACTTCACCCTGCCGCTGGCGACGCAGGCGCGCGAGGTGCTGGGCATCGAGGGCAGCGACGCGCTGGTGGCCCGTGCGCAGGAAAATTATGAGTCAAATAGGGCCCTAGCGCCCAGCGGTAAAGCGTTGGCAGCTACAAAATTTCTAGCAAGAAATCTTTTTGAGATGACGCCTGCCATGCTGGTGGCAGACGAATCGGCCGACAAATGGCTGGTGGACCCGCCGCGTGAAGGCGCCTTTGCCTTGGCCAAGGCGCTCGCCGACATCGAGCAGGCGCGGTGCGGAGTTGAGGATGCAGGGCCGTTGCCCGAAGGTGCAGAGGGCTGGACGCCGCCGCGCCGCATCGTCTACGTCAGTTGCAACCCGGCAACGCTGGCGCGCGACGCAGGTTTGCTGGTGCACCTGGCGGGTTACCGCTGTACAGCGGCAGGGGCGGTGAACATGTTTCCGCACACGGCACACGTGGAGAGCATGGCGGTGTTCGAGCGCAACTGAGCGCGCAGGACGGCCCTATTTTTTGTTCGCAGCACCGGTAGCGGGTTCGGGCGCCTCCTCTGCCGCGCGTGCAGGTGCTGGCCCGTCCGCCGGAATGCCCTCGATCTTGTTGTCGCGCATGTAGCCGTCCATGTCCTTCCAGCCCGAAAAGATGGCTGCCTTGGACGACTTCGGATTGTTCTCGTAGCAATCTTCGATGCCGCGCATTGCATAGCGACAAGCGCCGCCAATGGCCTTGGCCTCTTCTTCCCGCTGGGCAATCCGCGGGTCTGGCCCAAGGCCAGGGATGTCGCAGGCGGCCAGCA
>JAUCDU010000316.1:0-2756 GCA_034674825.1 Giesbergeria sp. | reverse complement strand
CGCTCAGTCTGTGAAGGCCCGCGCCAGCAGCGCCCGTACGTCGATCGCCCGTGTATCCAATGCGCCAAATACCTTGCCCCACTGGTGGTCGGCAAACCGCGTCGCAAAGAACGCGTCGGCGACGGCGCGCGGCGCGCTTTCGTGCAGCAGGCACGCCTGGACCAGCAGCACCAGGCGCTGTGCGACCACTCGCCCGCTTGCCTCGGTCAATGCGCCCGGGGTGGTCAGATCGCGCGCCAGGGTGGCCAGGGCATTGGCCAAGTGCGGCTCGCCAGCAGTGGCGACGGTCAGCTCTGCCAGCAATGCCTCCGCCGCTTCGGGCTCACGCGACAACGCGCGCAGCACGTCCAGGCACATCACATTGCCCGAGCCTTCCCAAATCGAATTGACCGGCGCTTCACGGAACAGGCGCCCCATCACGCCTTCTTCGACGTAGCCGTTGCCGCCAAAGACTTCCATGGCTTCGCCGGTGAGCTCGACCGCACGCTTGCAGACCCAGAACTTGGCCGCAGGGGTCAGGATGCGCTTGTACGCACGCTCGACCAAGCTGCTCTGGCCCGAGGCCTCGCGCTCGTCGGCCAGTGCCAGGCGCATGGCGATCGCCAGTGCGGCTTCGCTCTCGAGCGCCATGTCGGCCAGCACGCTCTGCATCAGAGGCTGCTCGATCAGCACGCGGCCAAAGGCTTCGCGTTGGCGGGTGTAGGCAACGGCCTGCACCAGCGCCTGGCGAATGATGGCGGCGCTGCCAATGACGCAGTTCAGGCGGGTCAGCGTTGCCATCTCGATGATGGTGGGAATGCCGCGCCCCTCCTCGCCCATCAGGATGCCCCAAGCGCCGTCAAACTCCACCTCGCTGCTGGAGTTGCTGCGGTTGCCGACCTTGTCTTTCAGGCGCTGAATGTGCAGTGCGTTCTTGCTGCCATCGGGCCGCCAGCGCGGGACATAAAAGCAGGCCGGGCCGGCGCTGGGCGTCTGCGCCACCACCAGATGCGCGTCGCACATGGGCGCCGAGAAGAACCATTTGTGTCCAGTGAGCAGGTACTCACATCCGCGCCCAGCCTTGCCCACAGGGACGGCCTGCGTGGTGTTGGCGCGCACATCCGAGCCGCCTTGCTTCTCGGTCATGCCCATGCCGACCCACATCGAGCGCTTCTCGCCCACCGGCAGGTCGCGCTCGTCGTACTCGGTACTGAGCAGCTTGCCTTGCAGCTGCTCCCACAGCGCCGGTTCGCGTTGCAGCAGCGGAATTGCCGCCGTTGTCATCGTCGCGGGGCACAGCGTGCCTTGCTCGATCTGGCCGTGCAGGTAAAAGCCCGCAGCCCAGGCACTCCACCGGCCGGGCTGGTCCGAATCAAAGGGCATGGAAATCAACCCCGATTGGCGGTACGTCGCCATCAGCGCGTGCCAGCTTGGGTGGAACTGCACGCTGTCGCGCCGCCGGCCACGGCTGTCAAAAGCCTGCAGTTCGGGCGTGTGGCGGTTGGCCTCTGCCGCCTGTGCATAGGTGCTAGCGCTGCCCATGCGCGCCGCGTAGTCGCCCAGCATGGGCATGGCCCAACCGGCATCGGCGCGCGCCAGTGCTTCGCGCAGTGCGGGGTCGGTGTCCAGCAGGTCGTAGTCGGCCAGCTCGGCAAACTGGTTGAAGACTTCGTGCGTTTGCGCCATGGCGGGCTCCTCAGGTCAGAATGGGTCTGCAATGAGTCTAGGCAAAAAATCCCCCTTAGGTGTTCGGCTTGTGCGCGGCTCTCTCGCCCGTGCGGCCGAAGGCGCGCCGGCCCCGCCCGCCGTGCGCCGCCGCCCACGCCAGAGCCGGGCGCAGGCGAGTGCACAGGCGTTGCAAGATGCCTTTGTTCGGGTTCTGATCGAGCGTGGCTACGCCCGCACCACCATTCGCGAGGTCGTCGGCGTGGCGGGTGTTGGCGTCGGCACCTTCTACGACTACTTTGGCAACAAGCACGCGCTGGCCGCGTTCTGGATTCACCAGCGCGTGCAGGCGCTGGAACGCGCTATCCGTGAGGCTGCGGCGGACGCCTCAGGCCAGGCGCTGAGCGACGTCGTCGATGCCGTGGTGGCGGTGCAGCTCGACGCGGTGGTGCAGGCGGCGCCCGAATGGACCGCCCTGTTTCTGCTGGAGCGCCAGATCTCCAGCATCGACGCCTTTCGCAGCCACTACGCCAGCTGGGTGCAGATGTGGCAGGACGCGCTGCTTGGCGCAGCCGACCCTCCCGCCGATGCGGCCGGCGCAGCGCGCATGCTGCACGCCATCAGCTACGGCTGGGTCTCGCAGTCGCTGCTGGCGCATGGACCGGGCGTGGACGCTCTGGCGCTGCGCGCGAGCCTGACGCAAGTGCTGCACGCAGTGTTAGCCACGCTGAAGCGGGAAAATTCTGTCCTAAATAGGCTCTAGCGCTTGTTTAGCAAGTATTTATAGCTATCTAATTTATAGTATTCGCCGGCAATGCGCCGGACCGGGCCCTCGGGCTGGCACTGCCGAATCGGGCCTTCGCCGCGAATGCGCCCGCAGTGCACTTTTATTGCGTCGTGAGCAGGAACTACGCAAACAAATTGCCTTTGAATTGCACTAAAGGCATATAAAACTGCGCAACTTGCACGGTACTTTGCGCCTTGTTGCTTGATCCAGATCAGTGCCGTGACCGCCTTGCCGCCGCGATCATTCGGGTTTTTCTCCTTCCTCGGAGCACCCCATGACCCTCGGCCTCGCGCTGCTGCGCGCCCTCAAGAACCACGGCGCGCAG
>JAUCDU010000315.1:0-2817 GCA_034674825.1 Giesbergeria sp. | reverse complement strand
TCGTAGGCATCGACGATGCGCGCCACCAGCGGGTGGCGCACCACGTCGGCGCTGGAAAAGCGCGTCACCGAAATACCCTTGACGCGCTTGAGCACGCGTTCGGCTTCCACCAAACCGCTCATCGCGCCCTTTGGCAGGTCGATCTGGCTCACATCGCCGGTCACTACGGCCTTGGCGCCAAAGCCGATGCGGGTGAGGAACATCTTCATCTGCTCGGGCGTGGTGTTCTGCGCTTCGTCCAGAATGATGAAGGCGTTGTTCAGCGTGCGCCCGCGCATGAAGGCCAGCGGCGCGATCTCCAGCTGGTTGCGCTCGAACGCTTTTTGCACCTTGTCGTAGCCCATCAACTCGTACAGCGCGTCGTACAGCGGGCGCAAATACGGGTCGATCTTTTGCGCCAGATCGCCCGGCAGGAAGCCCAGGCGCTCGCCCGCCTCGACCGCCGGGCGCGTGAGCACGATGCGCTGCACGGCAGAGCGCTCCAGCGCGTCAACAGCGCAGGCCACGGCCAGATAGGTTTTGCCAGTGCCCGCCGGGCCAATGCCCAGGCTGATGTCGTGCGTGGCGATGTTGGCCAGGTACTGCGCCTGGGTGGCGGTGCGGGCGCGCAGGTCCGCGCGGCGGGTGGTCAGCTGGGAGCCATCGACGACCGCATCGGCCAGATCGCTGTCGCCGGCCAGCATCAGCTGGAGCGTGTCTTCGGCAATCGGGCGGTCGGCGATCTCATAGACCGCCTGCAGCATCTCCATGGCCTGCGTGGCGCGTGCCTTGGGGCCATCGACCTTGAATTGCTCATGCCGGTGCGCAATGCTGACCTGCAGCGCCGCCTCGATGGTGCGCAAATGGCTGTCCGCCGGGCCGCACAGGTGCGACAAGCGTGTGTTGTTGTGGGGAGTGAAGGTGTGGCGCAGTATCACGCTGATAATTCCAGCAATTGGTGAAGCGCCATCGGTACGATGGGCGCGATTTGCGCAGAGTGCGCGAAGCGACGACAAGGACCGCAATGATAGGCAAGTTGACCGGCACCCTGCTGGAGAAGAATCCCCCCGAGGTGCTGCTCGACTGTCACGGCGTCGGCTACGAGGTGCTGGTGCCCATGAGCACCTTCTACAACCTGCCGCCTATTGGTGAACGCGTCAGCCTGCTGACCCAGTTCATCGTGCGCGAAGACGCGCAGTTGCTCTACGGCTTTGCAACGGCCGACGAGCGCGCCGCGTTTCGCCAACTGATCAAGGTCGCCGGCGTGGGCCCGCGCACGGCGCTGGCGGTGCTCTCGGGCATGGGCGTGCAGGATTTGGCGCAGGCCGTCACCTTGCAGGAAGCCGGTCGCTTGGTGAAAGTGCCGGGCATTGGCAAGAAAACGGCCGAACGCCTGCTGCTGGAACTCAAGGGCAAGCTGGGGGCGGAACTCAGCGGCGCGGCGGCACTGGCGACCAGCGATGCGCAAGCGGATATCTTGCAGGCGCTGTTGGCACTTGGCTACAACGACAAGGAGGCCGCCGCCGCACTCAAGGCCTTGCCCGTCGATGTGGCGGTGAGTGAGGGTATTCGATTGGCGCTCAAGGCATTGGCAAAGTAGCGGCGCCGTGGCGGTTTCAGACGATCAATCTAGGGGTAGCTATGCGAAAAAGATGGGGTCACAAACACCTGCTCGCCGGCCTGTTGCTGGCGCTATTCGGTTTGGCAGGCTGCGGCGGTGGGAATGCGCCGGAGCCGTTGTCGGCGGCGATTGCTGCGCCGGTGCTCAAGGTCGAAGCGTTCACACAGGCGGATAGCACGCAGGACGTGTCACCCATCAAGTCGCGGCATTTGTCGCGCAACGCTGAAATCGTGCCCTCGCACGTAGATTTGGGGCCCCTGGACGCTACGAAGAGTGCAGGCGAACCGCTGCCGGGCGCTCGGTTGATTGGGGTTGCGCGCACGGTCGAGGCGACCGCTTCTGCGGTCGCGCTGGCCTCCAAACTGCGTTGGGAGCCTACGGCCGAAGGTGGGCAACGCGCGGCTGTGAGCATTTCTGCGCAGGACGCACACGGTTTGCGGCTGGGCCTTTGGGTGGAAGCTTTGCCGGGCAGCGCCCTGCTGCGGGTTTACAGCCAGGACAAGCCTGATACGGTGTATGAGATCTCGGGGCAGCAAGTGCTTCAATCCATTGAGCGCAACGTGGCTGCGGGTGACAGCAGCGACGCGGCGCATACGTGGTGGACGCCAGAGCTTGGCGCGTCAGAGCAGACGCTGGAAATTGAACTCCCACGCGGGACAGACCCGCGCGCGCTGCGTATCGCTGTGCCACAGGTGTCGCATATTTTTGAAGACCTTTCGATCCAGAACGAGGGCGCGCTACAAAGCAAAATCAATGAATCTGACCCATGCAACCTTGATGCAAGCTGTCACGACGACGTCGCAAGTTTGCGCGACGCGGTCGCGCGCATGGTGTTCACCAAGAGCGGTCTCACTTATGCCTGCACCGGAACACTGCTGAACGACAGCAACTCTTCTGGCACACCCTACTTCCTGAGCGCCAATCACTGCATTTCCAGCCAGACTGCTGCGAGCAGCTTGCAAACCGACTGGTTTTACCGCTCGCCGACATGCAACAGCCGCACCCTGTCGACCACCTCCGCCCGGCGGCTTGGTGGAGCAACGCTGCTGTATGCCAGCGCGGTCACAGACACGGCGCTTTTGCGACTGGCAGACGCGCCGCCTGTCGGGGCCGTGTTTGCAGCGTGGGACGCCTCGACGCAGGCGCCTGGATCGGCCATCGTCGGCCTGCACCATCCGCGTGCGGACCTGCTCAAGGTCAGTTACGGCAGCATCAGC
>JAUCDU010000314.1:0-2824 GCA_034674825.1 Giesbergeria sp. | reverse complement strand
CTGCTGGTGAGCCAGTTGCTCACGCTCTACACCACGCCCGTGGTGTACCTGGTGTTTGAGCGCCTGCGCCAGCGTGTG
This sequence comes from Giesbergeria sp., assembly GCA_034674825.1. Taxonomy (GTDB): domain Bacteria; phylum Pseudomonadota; class Gammaproteobacteria; order Burkholderiales; family Burkholderiaceae_C; genus Simplicispira. The sequence goes on along the minus strand of JAUCDU010000314.1, from coordinate 2,746 downwards.
CAGATGCGGCGCTTGCCGCGACCGCGGGCTCCCGTGCCCCGTCTGGAGGCTCTCTGATGGCTGTCCTGCCCCTGTGGTCTGAATTTTTGTCATTGCGGTGTGTGCCGGGCGTACTCCCGGCTGCGCTGGCGCTCGCAGGCCTGCTTGCGGGTTGCGCCGCGCCCGTGCAGCACGCGCTGCCCGACGCGCCGGTGCCCGCCGCATGGAAAGAGGGTGCCGCCGCGCAGCCCGGCTTCTGGCACCCGGCAACGCCGGGGGAGGGCGTGCAGGCCGACTGGTGGATGCGCTATGGCGACCCGGTGCTGAATGCGCTGCAAGACAGGGCGCAGAGCGGCAACCCGGGCTTGGCGCAAAGTGCAGCGCGCCTGCGGGCGGCACAGGCGGCGGTGGGCGGTGCGCGTGCACCGCTGCTCCCTCAGCTGGGCATTTCGGCCAGCAGCCAGCGTGCACAGGCGACACCGGGTGCAGGCCCGGTCAACAGCCAGTCGCTGGGCGCTTCCGCCAGTTGGGAAATCGACCTGTGGGGGCGCGTGGCAGGAATGGTCGATGCGGCCCAGGCCAACGCCCAGGCCAGCAGCGCCGACCTGGCAGCGGCCCGCTTGTCGCTGCAGGCGCTGGTGGCACAAAGCTACTTCGCACTGCGTACCGCCGAAGCGCAGCAGCAAATGTTGCAAGCCACCCTTGCCGCCTACGACGAAAGCCGCACGCTCACGCGCAACCGCGTGCAGGCCGGGGTGGCGTCGCCGTCCGACGCCGACCAGGCAGAGTCCCAGTACCAGAGCACGCGCGCCCAATGGCTGGAGGCACAGGCCACCCGCGCCCAGTGGGAGCACGCCCTGGCCGCGCTGCTGGGTGAGGCAGCTTCCACTTTTTCTTTGGAGCCCACGGCGCAACTGCCAGTACCGCCCGCCGTTCCGCTGGCGCTGCCCGCAGAACTGCTGCAGCGCCGCCCTGATATCGCAGCCGCTCAACTGAACGTGGCGGCTGCCAATGCCCAGCTGGGTGTGGCGCGCAGCGCCTTCTTCCCGGCCCTTACGCTCTCGGCCAGCGCGGGTTACCGTGCCAGCAGCTTCGCGTCGCTCATTTCGGCGCCGAACTTGGTGTGGTCGCTGGGGCCACAGTTGGCACTGGCGTTGTTCGACAACGGCGCACGCACAGCGGCCGTGGAGGGCGCGATGGCCAATGTGGACCTGGCTGCGGCCATTTACCGGGGTGTGGTCATCACCGCCTTGCAGGAGGTGGAAGATGCATTGAGCACCGGTGCCTTCGTGCAGCAGCAGGCGCAGGCGCAGCAGCTTGCCGTGGCGGCTGCGCAGCGTGCGCTTGCCGTGGCGCAAAACCAGTACCGGGCGGGTATCGTCGGCTACCTCAATGTGCTTTCCGCCCAGGCGAGTTTGCTGGCGGGTCAGCGCAGTCTGATCGAGCTGCAACGCCAGCAGCTGGTGGCGGTGAATACCTTGCTGAAGAATCTGGGCGGCGGCTGGACCGATGCCCCTTGACGGGTGTGCTGCCCGTGCGCGGTCAGCGCAGGTAGTTCATGTAGCCGGTGATGATCACGGCGTTGAAAAAGTCGATGAACAGGGAGCCCACCAGCGGAATGACGAAAAACGCCTTGATGGACGGCCCGTTGGCTGCCGCAAAGGCCTGCATGTTGGCCATGGCGTTGGGCGTGGCGCCCATGCCGAAGCCGCAATGACCGGCGGCAATCACTGCAGCGTCGTAGTCACTGCCCATGACGCGGAAGGTGACAAAGTAGGCATACGCAAACATCACCACCGTCTGCACCAGCAGGATGGCCAGCAGCGGGCCAGCCACCTGGGCCAACTCCCACAGCTTCATCGACATCAGTGCCATGGCCAGGAAGAATGCCAGCGAAACGTTGCCCACCACTTCGAACTGGCGCAGCGGCAGGTGCCAGTCGCGCCAGTCGATCACGTTGCGCATCAGTGCGGCCACCAGCATGGGGCCGAGGTAGGCGGGCAGCGTGACGCCCAGGTCCTTGAGCCAGTTGACCAGGAGGGTGCCGGCGCCAATCGACAGTGCCAGCAAAATGGTGGCGTACATCACGGTATCGTGCGAATCGGCTTCGCCGGTGTCCTTGATCAGCGGTGAAGCGCTTGCAGATGTTGCCGCCACGGTCGGCTGCAGCTTGTTGCGCCGCATCAGCAGCGTGCCCACCGGCCCACCGATCAGGCAGCCTGCCACCAGCCCGTAGGTGGCGGCGGCAATGGCGGCCGGCAGCGCGCCCACAGCGCCGGCCTGTTCCAGCAGCGGGCCGAAAGCCGCCGAAGTGCCATGCCCACCGGTCAGCGAGATAGAACCTGCGGCCAGGCCGATGAGCGGGTGCACGCCCATGCTGCTCGCCATGGCCACGCCGACGGTGTTCTGGATCAGCACCAGCACCACCGCAGCGCCCAGAAACAGCGCTACGCCTACGCCGCCTTTTTTCAGCAGCTCGAAACTGGCAGAAAACCCAATGGTGGTGAAAAACACCAGCAGCAAGAAGGCGCGGATGCTGTCGTTGAAGATGAACTCGAAACTGCCGGTTTGGTGGCCGACGAGCGTCAGCACCGAAAACAGCACGCCCCCAATGATCGGTCCGGGGATGAAGTAGCGCGCCAGGATGCTGGCGTGCTTTTTGATGAATTCACCGAGCACGAGCAATACGGCAGAAAGCCCTACGGTCTGGGCGATGTCGAGCGGGATGGTGACCATGAAGGAGCCTTCTAGGGGGTGTCGAAGTCCT
>JAUCDU010000313.1:0-2870 GCA_034674825.1 Giesbergeria sp. | reverse complement strand
ACCGACCAGCAGCACCAGTGCGGCCAGTGCGCCATCGCCCGCCACAGTCGCCAGTGTGGACGGCGCGCGCAGTACGAACCACAGCGCCACCGGCACCGCCAGCGCCATGTCGATCCAGTGGCCGCCCAGCTGCTCGGTGCGCAGGCGCCGGCGCAGCGCGAAGTACAGCGGGTAGCCCAGCGCCACCAGCCAGGTCTCCCACGACACCCCGCCCGCCCGCACCAGCTCGGCCGCCACGCCCGCAGCGGCCAGCGCGGTGGCCAGCTTGTGCGGACCCGAGAGGCGCTCACGGTGCAGCACCCGGCCGACCAGCACCATCACCAGCGGCAGCAGAAAGTAGCCCAGCGACACCGGCAGCGCGCGCCCCGCCATCGGCGCCCACATGAACAACCACAGTTGCACGCCGACCATCGCGGCGCTGAGCACGATCGCCGCGCCCAGCAGCGGGCGCTGGCGCACGCGCTCGGCAATCGCACGCACCTGGCGCCACTCGCCGCGCCAGAGCAGCAGCGCGGTGGTGAACGGCAGCGTTGCCAGCACGCGCCAGCCAAAAATCTGCTCGCCATCGAGCGGCGCAAGAAACGGCGATATCCAGTAGATGACGCCAAACAGCACCGAGGCCAGCACCGACGCGATGACGCCCTTCAGCACAGCGCCGTCCTTCCCGCCAACGAATGGACGCGCCGGCCGTGCGTCATTGCGCCGCCGCGTCGAAACGGCCGGCCAGCAGCTCGGGCAGGCGCGCTGCGCTCGTCTTGAAACCACAGGCCTGTGCGTGGCCGCCGCCACCCATGCTCTGCGCCAGCGGGATGCAGTCGTAGCCGCGCTGCGAGCGCAAGCCGACCTTGACGATGCCGCCCTTGCCCGCGCTCCACATGAAGGCAAAAGTGCCCGAGCGGCGCGAGAGCAAATCGCCCACCAGGCTGTGGAACACGCCCGGCGCGTTGACCATCAGGCCCGTCTCGCCGTTGAAGACCAGGGGCTCCGCGCCCTCGGCAATGTCGGCAGCGAGCTTGGCGAACTTTTCGTCCATCGCCTGGCCGCGCGCCATGAAATGCGCGCTTTGCTCGGGCGTGAACGCGGCAATTTCGTTCCAGCGCGCCAGCTCCTGCGGCTCCATGTCGAGTGCGGCAAGGTAGGCCGCGCTCTCGGGGAACTGCCAGTTCCAGAGGTCGCGGTCTTCGATGTAACGCACCAGGTCTGGCACCGGCTCGTCGGGCAAGAAAAACTCCCAGGCCAGGCGCGCGCCCGACTTGGTCATGTCGAAGTGCACCACGCCGCAGCGGCAGGCAAAACCGTCGAGCGCGTCGGCGGCGCTTTTGTGGTGGTCCAGCAGCACCAGGCGTGCAGCGCGCTCGTCAATCGCCCGCAAGATGTCTGCCGGGAACGAAAAATCGAGGATGTACACGGCCCGGCCCTCCAGCGCCGGCAGGTCGGCCACGGTTTTCACCTCGCCGTGGTCCAGGCCGCGCATCTCGACCTGGCCGCCATAAAAGCGCCAGGCGGCAAGCGCAGCGCCAAAACCATCGGGGCAGTTTCTGCCGTGGTAGAGCACCAAGGGTGCGGGGTCGTCGCGCCTGGGCGCCACGAGCAGTTGCAAGGGAAGAATCGTTTTCATGAAGCTGCAATTGTCGCGCGCCAGCCTGTAGTGCTGCTGGTGGCGCGTGGGGGAACCTTGGCGTTGCACAATGGGTCAAGCCCGTTTGCGCACTTTTCAAGCACCCCCGATGTTCCAGAGTTTCAAGAATTTTCTCGCAGACATTGCCGGCACGGCCCCAATGCCCACGCCCGAGGAGCGGGCAGCACGGGTACAACTGGCCGCCGCTGTGCTGCTGGTCGAAGTCGTGCGTGCCGACGGCACCATGGACGCGCAAGAGCGCGCCACCGCCCTGGACGCGCTGCGCCAGCGCTTTGACCTGGCGCCCGAAGCCCTGGAGGAGCTGCTGACCCATGCCCAGGACAGCGCGCAGCACGCCTACGACTACCAGCAATTCACTGGCCGCATCAACGACGCTTTCAGCCACGACGACAAGGTGCTTTTGATCGAAGCGCTGTGGCAGGTGGCGTATGCCGATGCACACATTGACGCCAACGAAAACCACGCCATCAGCAAGATTGCCGGCCTGTTGTATGTGACGCATGGCGAATACATTGCCGCGAAAATGCGTGCCAAGGCATTGGCAAACGTTCCATAGAACTATTGAAAAGATAGCTACCAACGCTTGCTGGGAAAGCGCTAGAGCCAATTTTCACTTGAATTCCGTACGCCGCCCACGTAGGCCTGCACCGACAGCCTGCAGCGCCGCGCGCTGGTGGCACACGGCGCGCGCTGGCAGCACAGTGGCGCCATGCCCATTCCACTGCTTGCGCCCCGCCGCGCGTCCCGCCATGGCTGACACCTGGAACCAGATTACCGCTACGGTTGCGGCCGAATTCTCTGACCTGCCCGACGTCTCGGACGCCACCCGCCTCGTGGTTCGGCTGCTGGTGGCCGGGGTACTCGGCGGCCTGCTGGGCTGGGAGCGTGAGCACGCGGGCAAGGCGGCTGGAGTGCGCACCCACATGCTGGTGGCGATGGGCGCGGCGCTGTTTGTGCTGGCGTCCCAGCAGTTCGGCGTGGAGGCGCCGGACATGACCCGCGTCGTCCAGGGCATCGTGGCCGGCGTCGGCTTTCTGGGCGCCGGCACGATTCTCAAAGGCCAGGGCGAAGAGCAGGTGCATGGCCTGACCACGGCCGCCGGCATCTGGCTCACCGCCGCCATTGGCACTGCGGCCGGCATGGGGCTGGAAGCGACAGCGGTGCTGAGCGCTGTGCTGGCGATTGTGGTGCTGGGGGCGCTGCCCGCGCTCCAGAATCTGTTCACGCGCCA
>JAUCDU010000312.1:0-2882 GCA_034674825.1 Giesbergeria sp. | reverse complement strand
TGGCGGCTGCCGTGGCCGTGTTGCACGCCACGACCAGCGCCTTGGCGCCGTGCTGTTGCACCAGATAGCGCGCCAGCGTTTGCGTGCGCCGCGTCACGAAAGCATCGCCTCGCTCGCCGTAGGGCGCATGGCCGGTGTCGGCCAGGTACACAAAGCGCTCTGCGGGCAGCGCGGCGCGCAGGGCCTGCAGCACGCTCAGGCCCCCGATGCCGCTGTCGAATACGCCTATCGGCGCGTCGGCAGTGGCATTGGTGGAGCAGGGCGCAGGCACGCCTGGAATGCCCGGATCAGGCGCTCGCCAGCTCGATGAATTCACCGGCCGCGATGCGCTTTTGCCACGCCGCCGGGCCGGTGATGTGCACGCTGGTGCCTCCCGCATCGACGGCCACCGTGACGGGCATATCGACCACGTCGAACTCATAGATGGCTTCCATGCCCAGGTCTTCAAAGCCCACCACCTTGGCGTGCTTGATGGCCTTGGAGACCAGGTACGCAGCGCCGCCCACGGCCATCAAGTACGCGCTCTTGTGCGTTCGGATGGCTTCGATGGCTGCAGGGCCACGCTCGGATTTTCCGATCATGGCGATCAGCCCGGTTTGCGACAGCATCATGTCGGTGAACTTGTCCATCCGCGTGGCGGTGGTGGGGCCGGCGGGGCCTACGACCTCGCCTGGCACCGGGTCGACCGGGCCGACGTAGTAGATGACGCGGTTGGTGAAGTCCACCGGCAGCTTCTCGCCCTTGGCCAGCATCTCTTGAATGCGTTTGTGCGCTGCGTCGCGCCCCGTCAGCATCTTGCCGTTCAGCAGCAAGGTCTCGCCGGGCTTCCAGCTGGCCACCTCGGCAGGGGTCAGCGCATTGAGGTCAACGCGGCGGCTCTTCTGGGTGTCTGGCAGCCACTCGACTTTGGGCCACAGGTCGAGCGAAGGGGGGTCAAGGTACACCGGCCCCGAGCCGTCCATGACGAAATGCGCGTGGCGCGTGGCGGCGCAGTTGGGGATCATCGCCACCGGCTTGCTGGCCGCGTGCGTGGGGTACATCTTGATTTTCACGTCGAGCACGGTGGTCAGGCCGCCGAGGCCCTGCGCGCCGATGCCCAGCGCGTTCACCTTGGTGAACAGCTCCAGGCGCAGCTCTTCGGTCTGCGTGAGCGGCTCGCCGCGCGACGACTTGGCCTGCAGCTCGTACATGTCCAGGTCGTCCATCAGGCTTTGCTTGGCCATCAGCACGGCCTTTTCTGCGGTGCCGCCAATGCCGATGCCCAGCATGCCCGGCGGGCACCAGCCGGCGCCCATGGTGGGCACCGTCTTGAGCACCCAATCGACCACGCTGTCGCTGGGGTTGAGCATGATCATCTTGCTTTTGTTCTCCGAGCCGCCGCCCTTGGCTGCAACGGTGATGTCGAGCGTTCCGCCTGGCACGATCTCGGTGACGATGACGGCCGGCGTGTTGTCTTTGGTGTTCTTGCGGGCAAACAGCGGGTCGGCCACGATGCTGGCGCGCAAGGTGTTGTCAGGGTGGTTGTAGCCGCGGCGCACGCCCTCGTTGATGGCATCGTCCAGGCTGCCGGTGAAGCCTTCCCAGCGCACGTCCATGCCGACCTTCAGGAACACGTTGACGATGCCCGTGTCCTGGCAAATCGGCCGGTGGCCGGTGGCGCTCATCTTGCTGTTGGTGAGGATTTGCGCCATCGCATCCTTGGCAGCGGGGCTTTGTTCGCGTTCGTAGGCGCGTGCCAGGTGGGCGATGTAGTCTGCCGGGTGGTAGTAGCTGATGTACTGCAGCGCGGCGGCGATGGATTCAATCAGGTCTTCTTGGCGAATGCTGGTGGTCATGGCGGGGCGGTTCTGGAAGGCTCGAAACCTCAAATTATCGCGCCACCGCCTTGCGCCCTGCTGTCGCCACCCGCCGCGCTATGCTGCAGCGAAGCTGGCAACCACACTCGAAACACGAAGGAGTTTGTCCATGAAGCCGTCCCATCCGCAAGCCACCCGCACCGAGAGCGACACTTTTGGCCCCATCGAAGTCCCGGCCGAGCACCTGTGGGGCGCGCAAACCCAGCGCTCGCTGCAGCACTTCGACATATCGGGCGAGCGCATGGCGCCCGAGCTACTGCGCGCGCTGGCACAGGTCAAGCGCGCCAGCGCCTACGTGAACGAGTCGCTGGGGCTGCTGGATGCCGCCAAGGCCACCGCCATCGTCGCGGCGGCGGACGAAGTGATTGCCGACGCGCATGTTGGCGAATTCCCGCTGGTGGTCTGGCAGACCGGCTCGGGCACGCAGACCAACATGAACATGAACGAAGTGCTCGCCAACCGCGCCAGCCAGTTGCTGGGCGGCGCGCGCGGCGAGGGCCGGCTGGTGCACCCCAACGACGACGTGAACAAAAGCCAGTCGAGCAACGACGTGTTCCCCACCGCCATGCATGTGGCAGCCGTCGATGCCCTGGTGCGCAAGCTCCTGCCAGCCTTGCAGGCCCTGCGCACCACGCTGGGCGGCAAAGCCGAGGCGTTTGGCGACATCGTCAAGATCGGCCGCACCCATTTGCAGGACGCCACGCCCATCACCCTGGGGCAGGAGATTTCGGGTTGGGTGGCGCAACTGCACCACGCCGAGGCGCACGTGCGGGCAGCGCTGCCGCATCTGGGCGAACTGGCATTGGGCGGCACGGCGGTAGGCACGGGGCTCAATGCGCCCGAAGGCTATGCGCAGGCCGTGGCGCAGGAGCTGGCCGACCTGACCGGCTTGTCGCTGGTGACAGCGCCAAACAAATTCGAGGCACTTGCAAGCTGCGACGCCCTGGTCCACGCCCACGGCGCGCTCAAAGGCCTGGCCGCCAGCCTGATGAAAATCGCCAACGACGTGCGCTGGCTGGCCAGCGG
>JAUCDU010000311.1:0-2895 GCA_034674825.1 Giesbergeria sp. | reverse complement strand
CGCCGCAGTACAGCATCATTGCCAGCTGCGACGTGGCCGCCGCCATGATGGAGCCGCCCGGCGGCACCGCGCTGGTGGAAGAAAGCATTCTGGAAGCACTCGATTTCCGCCGCGCCATGCGCCAGGTGGAAGAAGAGTTCGGCAAGAAGGACTGGTGGTTCAAAGTCTGGGGTCCTGAAAAGCTCGCGGACGAAGGCATTGGCCGGGCAGAAGACTGGATCATCCGCAGCGACAGCAAGAACAAGAAAGTCACCGCTGAAAACGGCAAGCGCTGGCATGGCTTTGGCCAATTGGCGGACGGCTTCAACATGCTCGACCCGATCAAGTCCACCATCGTCACACCGGGGCTGAATCTGGATGGCAAGTTCGACAAAACGGGCATCCCGGCGTCCATCGTCTCCAAGTATTTGGCTGAGCACGGCGTGGTGATCGAGAAAACCGGCCTCTACAGCTTCTTTATTCTGTTCACGATTGGTATCACCAAAGGCCGCTGGAACACGCTGCTCTCGGCGCTGCAACAGTTCAAGGACGACTACGAGAAGAACCAGCCCATGTGGCGCATCCTTCCCGAGTTCTGCCAGCAGCACAAACGCTATGAGCGCATGGGGCTGCGAGACCTGTGCCAGCACGTGCACGAGATGTACGCCAAGTACGACATTGCGCGGCTGACGACCGAGATGTACCTCTCGGACCTGACGCCCGCCATGAAGCCCAGTGACGCGTTCTCGCACATTGCGCACCGCACCACCGAGCGCGTGGAGATTGACCAGCTGGAGGGCCGCGTCACGGTCGGCTTGGTCACGCCGTACCCACCGGGTATTCCGTTGCTTATTCCGGGTGAGGTGTTCAACAAGAAAATTGTCGATTACCTCAAGTTCGCCCGCGAATTTGCCACGCTGTGCCCGGGCTTTGAGACCGACATCCATGGCCTGGTCGAGATTGAAGACGACGCAGGTCACGTGCGCTATTACGCCGACTGCGTCGCGGCGGGCGATGCCGAGCGCACGCCCAAGCCCCTGGCCACTGCCGACAACCTGGTGCAGGTCGGAGACGACGGGCCGTTTCACCGACAAATTTGACGCCAGGCCCTTTGGGTGAAATCGCTCCCGGCGCAAGCCGCGGAGCGTTTTTTTTGCTGCGCTGAATCCACTCGAGCTTCGGGTGCGTATTGGTTGTCAGCCGCGCGATTTTTTGTTCAAGCGGTCTGCCCTCAAACCAAAAGGAGTTCTTTCATGCGCATTCAATTCAATCCCCGTGTTGCCGCTCTCGGCCTGTCTGTTGCCCTGTCTGCCGTTGCACTGCCTGCGGCGGCGCAGGTGATGGTGGGCGGCGCATCCATGCTGCCCAGCAGGGACATCATCGACAACGCCGTCAATTCGAAAGACCACACCACGCTGGTTGCAGCGGTCAAGGCGGCCGGTCTGGTCGAGACGCTCAAGGGTCCAGGCCCGTTCACCGTCTTTGCCCCTACCAATGAGGCTTTTGCCGCACTGCCCGCCGGCACCGTGGATACCCTGCTCAAGCCGGAAAACAAGCCGACGCTGACCAAGGTGCTGACCTACCATGTCGTGGCCGGCAAATACGACGCTGCTGCGATCATGAAAATGATCCAGGACGGCGGCGGCATGGCCAAGATGAAAACGGTGGAAGGCGGCACGCTGACCGCCAAGTCCAAGGGCAGCAATGTGATGGTGATGGACGAGAAGGGCGGCACCGCCCACGTCACCATTGCTGATGTCTACCAGTCAAATGGTGTGATTCACGTCGTCGACAAAGTGCTGATGCCCAAATAAGTCCACCGACCTGGCTGAAGCAACGCAACCGCTCGCCGTGCCAACGGCGGGCGGTTTTTTACTGCGTGGCCGCCATGTCCTCGCGCACTCTTACAAAGCTGGCAAAGCGCGGCAATCCGCCGTGGTGCGTGCCAAGAAAGCGGTAGGTCACCCAGCTGCCGAGCGGTGGCGGGGTGGTGCGGTCTGCGTCGCTGAAACCCGTGCCCAGCTTGAAGCGCTGGCCATCCGGCATTTCGAGCAGCAGCGCGCCCATCTTGCCGGCGTGCTTGCCTTTGCCGGGCAGGTGCGCCACGACGCGCGCTTCCGCGTCGTCGTGCGTTTTGAGCTTGATGAGGTCGTCGCTGCGGCCGGCGCGGTAGAGCGACGCACCGCGGTGCAGCATCAGCCCTTCGCCGCCTGCGCGCACGGTGCGCAGCAGCAGGGCGTGCAGGGCGTCGTGGCTGCCGACCCGGTGCTGCGCTACCGCCTGCACCCAGGGTTGGCCCATGCGCGCCACGGTGGTTTGCAGCGCCGGCAGGCGCGCGTCAAAACTGCCAGGGTGCGCCGGCAGGTCAAACACCATGAAGCGCATTTGACGCCAGGCGGCGTCGCCAGCCTCCTGGCTGCGCACGGTGGACTGCGCCTGCGCAAATCGGCCGCGGCCGGCCCACAGTTCGCCGTCAAGCGCCGCGTTCGGCCAGCCGGCGGTGAACCAGGCCGGCGGGGTGATGGATTCGCCGCCGCGCGTGCGCAAGCGCTGGCCGTCCCAGTAGCCGCGCACGCCGTCGTATTTTTCGCTGACCCAGTAATCGGCCAGCGGCAGCCCCGGCTGGTAAACCTTTGCCAACAGAAGCGCAGGCGCCTCGGCGAAGGCGGGTGCGGCCAGCGCAAGGGCGCAAACAGCAAGCACATGCCGTCTGTGCATTGTTGCTATCCTAGTAATAGCTGCTCGCGCATACTGGATAAGCGCTAGAGGCCAATTTGACCTAAAGTTTTTCTGCTTACACCATGTCGCGGCTGATGCCCGCCGTCTGGCTGAAGCCGCCATCCACGTAGGTGATTTCGGCCGTCATGCCGCTGGCCAGGTCGCTCATCAAGAAGGCGGCGACATTGCCCACGTCTT
>JAUCDU010000310.1:0-2909 GCA_034674825.1 Giesbergeria sp. | reverse complement strand
CGACGCCATGGCCCAGCCCACGGCCTGGATCACCTGGGTGGCGAGGTTGCCCGAAATCGAGAAGAAACCCGCGCGCTTGTACGAATACATCACCGGCAGCTGCCGCCCCTTGAGCGGATCGCGCTCGTTGCTCATGAGCTGGCAGATCAGCTCGACCATGGAGATGTCGTCGCGCGACAGCAGCAGGCCCTGTTGGCGGTAGGTGGGAAAGCACATGTCGCCGTCTTGAAGCGCCTGCGCATGGGCCACGGCAATCGCTTCTTCGCCCAGGCACTGCATGTAGAACGAGAGCTTTTTCTGGCGCTGCGCGATCAGCATGCGGGCGTCGAAGGCGCGCGTCCTCATCATCGCCCGCAGGCCACGCCGCAGGCGCTCGGGGCGAAGGGTTGGCGCCCAGGGGCCGACGGCCTGGCCCTCGTCGTCCAGCACGCGCACCAGATGCTGGGCCAGGTCGGCCGTTTCGGCGGCGTGGCAATCGGGGGGTGGCCTGCGCACCGCGCCAGCGGGCGATACGCTCAAAAAAGAAAAATCGGTCTTGCAGCCGGGCCGGCCAGTAGGCTCCGGCACATGCAGCTTGAGGGCTGTGTGCGATGTCATCCACGGTCTCCGTGCGCGATTGTGTCGCGCCATGGTTTTCGGGGCAGGCGATACGCCGGATTTCAGCGTACGCCCTATCTGCGCGGTAGCGCAACCGAAAATTCTAGACCTGCCGCCCCGTGCTGACCAGTTTCATGTTTGGGCCTGTTGACTGTGGGGTCAGCGCGAAATCTTGCCCTGCACGCCTTCCACCAGCCAATCCATGCCAAGGATCTTCGCGTCGCTGAGCGATTCTTGCGCACCGATGACCACACGCCCGTCGTTGTCACGCACAGGCACGCTGCCAGCGTGGAACGGCTGCAGACGCCCGGCGGCAATATCCTTCTGGCGCGCCAGCACCTCCTGCTGCACGGCGGGCGGCACCTTGCTGCCGAAATCGCCCACGCGGATCATGCCCTCGCGCACGCCGCCCCAGACGTTGCCGCTCTTCCAGGTGCCTTCGAGCACAGCACGTACCCTGGACGTGTAGTAATTGCCCCAGTGGTGCGTAACAGCGGCGATCTGGGCATCCGGGGCGATGGCGCGCATGTCCGAGTGGTAAGCCACTGCCATCTTGCCGCGCTCCTGCGCAGCTGCCATCACGGCCGTGGAGGCGGTATGAAACGCAATCACGTCCACACCAGCATCGAACAAGGCCATCGCGGCATCGCGCTCGCGCGGCGGGTCAAACCAGGTGTCGAGCCAGACCAGCTTCACCGTGGCCTTGGGATTGACCGAGCGCATACCCAAGGTGAAGGCATTGATACCCTGCAACACCTCCGGAATGGGGAAGCCCGCCACATAGCCAGCCACGCCGGTCTTGCTCATGCGGCCGGCTGCAACACCAGCCAGATAGCGGCCTTCGTAGTAGCGCGCATTGGCGGTGGCCACGTTCGGCGTCTGCTTGTAGCCGGTAATGGATTCAAAGCGCACGAGCGGAAAGTCCCGCGCCACTTTGAGCGTCGGCTCCATGTAGCCAAAGCTGGTGGTAAAGATGATCTGGTGGCCGGTCTGTGCAAGGTCGCGAATCACGCGCTCGGCGTCGGGCCCCTCGGGCACGCTGGCCACAACGCTGGTGGTGACGCGCTTGCCCAGCGCCGCCTCCACGGCCTTGCGGCCTTCGTCGTGCTGCCGTGTCCAACCCGCCTCGGTGACCGGCGTGACATAGACAAAGCCCACCCTCAGGGGCTCGGCAGCGTGCTGCTGGGATTTGCCGGGGCTCTGGGCAAAAACGGTGGAAAACAAACAAGCGGCCGCGAGCGCGGCAGCGAGGTTTTTGTACATGGTGGTCCTCTACATGGTCCCGAAACTGGAAAACAAAAAACCGCCGGGACAGCGGTCTTTTGGGTGGTAGGCCGTGTTGGACTTGAACCAACGACCAAAGGATTATGAGTCCTCTGTTCTCCGCACCGAACGATGTTACCATGTTTTTCCCGAAGCCAGCGTGGCTTCGGGTTCGTGAGGCGCCTTGGCAAAGGCGAGTAGCAGGAGGGGGCACGGGGGAGGATGGCACTTGTGGATAAGTCTTCGCTGGAACGGTGGCGGCAACTCAATGCCGAGACGGTGCTATGCGCCTTTGCGGAGTACGCCAAGAAGGACTCAACCTTTCACCCCATCAAGCACCCTGAGACCACGCGTTGGCACGCGCATGCCTTCGGGCATGAAATGGAGCTGCTGCTGACCGGCCCCAAATTTTGGGATGCGCGCTCGCAGACTGGTGGTGGTGGAGCTATTGACCTGGTAGTCCACCTTTCACATGCAGATTTCAAAACAGCAGTTCGGCTGCTGCGGGAAAAGCACCTATGAGGCTCATCCTCGCAACCGATGAGCTGACGGTTTATGGCCGCTGCTTTGCAGGATTTCCAATTCTTTTGAACGATGACTGCACTTCAATGGAGCCCGCCCAAACTTTCCTCTGGCACTTGCTTGGAAGAGCTGGAAGGATTGGTTCTAAAAAGACGTGGGAGAAATACGGAAGAGACCTATTTGACTTCTTTGCTTTCGTTCATGCAAACAACATCTCATGGTCAGCACACGCACAGGCGGGGATTCCAGGGCCAATTGATAGATATGTTGAGTGGTCAAAAGGAACCCTCCACCTAAGCAACAACACGATAAACGGTCGTGTCAGGCTCGTCCTACGATTTTACAAATGGGCCCGAGCAAACGGCATTATCGAATCAGTCCCGTTTGAAGAAATTACTATTGTAGATCCATCCAGAATAAGATTTCTCCCAGATGTATTTAGGAATCCACATTCTATTACCTCTTCGGATGTATTGCTTAAAACAGTTGAGCCAGTCATTGAGCTTCTTACAAAACCACAATTGAAA
>JAUCDU010000309.1:0-2921 GCA_034674825.1 Giesbergeria sp. | reverse complement strand
GTGGCGCGCTCGGCGGCGCGAGAGCGTGCTCAAGGACAAGCTCGCACAAAACATGCAGTGGCTGGAGAGTGCGCAAAAAGCAGCGCTGGTCGGCTACTACGTGTACGAACGTATCGGGGGGGTTTTCACGCTCTCGCCCATGGCCAGCGAACTGTTCGGCCTGCCCGCCGAAGAGCCGGTTGCGCGCGAGCAGTGGCTGGCCCAAGTGCATCCGGGCGACCGGGCGCACGTGCTCGCAAGTCTCGACGACGCGCTGCGCGGGCGCAAGGCACTGCGCACCCAGTACCGTCTGATCGACGGCAGGGCCGAGCGCTGGGTCGATATGTGGGGGCAGCACGATGCCCCCAGCGAAAACATCCACATCACGGGCACGGTGCAGGACATCACCGAGCGCCGGCTGGCCGAAGACAAACTGAACGAATACCGCGCGGCGCTGGAGACCCTGGTGCGGCAGGACCCGCTGACGGGCGTCGCCAATCGGCGCGCGCTGACCGAAGCCCTGGCGGCCGAGCTGCTGCGCGCATCGCGCACCCGGGCACCGTTGTCGGTGCTGATGATCGATGTCGATCATTTCAAGGCATTCAACGATCTGTATGGCCATGTGGCGGGCGACGAATGCCTGCGCAAAATTGCGCAGACGCTGGCGCACTCGGCTGCACGCTCCAGCGATCTGGTGGCACGTTACGGCGGCGAAGAATTTGCCGTTCTTTTGCCGGGAACCGGTGCGCAGGAGGCTGTGGCCATTGCCCAAAAGCTGCGCCTGGCCGTGCGCCAGCTCGCCATCGTCCACGCGGCCTCAGGCGTCGCGAACGTGGTCACCATCAGCGTGGGCATCGCCACGCGGCAAGCCTGGAGTTCCATGCCCGACGAAGAATCGCTTCGTGCGAACGCGCCAAACGGCGCCGAGCGCGACAGCCAGCACCTCATTCATGAAGCCGACAAAGCGCTCTACGCGGCCAAAGAGGGCGGCCGCGATACCGTCGTTGCATGGCCTGAAACACCGGCCACGGGCCTTGCACCCGCCCGCAACGAAGGCGCATCACCCGCGCCGTGAAGGCCGGCAGCACGCGGCTTGCGCTCCAAAAACCGGCAAGGTTCGGCGCGCCGCAATTGCTCAGGTGTCCTTGGAGACCGAAATCGTCGGGAATTTGGCGGAAAAATCCTTGGCTTGCTGTGCGATTTTGGCCGCCACACTGCGCGCCATCGTCTTGTAAATCTGCGCCACTTCGCCCTCTGGATCGGCGACCACGGTGGGCTTGCCGCTGTCGGCCTGCAAGCGGATCTGCATATCGAGGGGCAAGGCGCCCAGATAGTCCATGTGCAAGTCCTGCGCCATCTTCTTGCCACCGTCGGCACCGAAAATTGGCTCCACGTGGCCGCAGTTGCTGCACACGTGCGCGGCCATGTTTTCGACGATGCCCAGGATCGGCACCCCCACCTTCTCGAACATCTTGATGCCGCGTTTGGCGTCCAGCAAGGCGATGTCCTGCGGTGTGGTGACGATGACGCCGCCGGTGATCGGCACGCGCTGGCACAGCGTGAGCTGGATGTCCCCGGTGCCGGGCGGCATGTCGACGATGAGGTAGTCCAGCGCGCGCCAGGTGGTCTGGCGCAGAAGTTGCTCAAGCGCCTGCGTCGCCATCGGGCCGCGCCAGATCATGGCTTCGTCCTGGTCTACCAGGAAGCCAATCGACATGACCTGCACGCCGTGGTTCTCCAGCGGCTCCATGTTTTTGCCATCGACGCTGTCGGGGCGGCGGTTGATGCCCAGCATCATCGGCTGGCTGGGGCCGTAAATGTCGGCGTCCAACACGCCGACGCTGGCACCCTCGGCTGCCAGCGCCAGCGCCAGGTTGGCGGCGGTGGTGCTCTTGCCGACGCCACCCTTGCCGGAGGCGACCGCAATGATGTTCTTCACCTGCGGCAGCAGCTGCACGCCGCGCTGCACCGCGTGCGCGACGATCTTGCTGCTGACCCGCGCCGAGACGTTGGCCACACCCGCCACGCCGCGTGCTGCGGCGACCAGTTCGGCACGCAGGCCGGGTATCAGGCTTTTGGCGGGATAAGCCAGTTCGACCTCGAAAGCAACGTCGCCGCCGCTGATCTGCACATTGCGCAGGGCTTTCGAGCTGACAAAATCCTTGCCCGTATGCGGGTCTTGCACCATGGCCAGCGCGGCCAGCAGGTTCTGTTCGGAAACAGCCATTCAAATCTCTCCTGGTAAGTGCCGCAAGTCTATGACCCGCAGCAATGACAATGGCGGCAGTGGGGCAGCTGCCCCTGAGAACCGTTGTACGAACTGAGCGCAAGGGATACCGTGAAACTGAAAATGTCCGAGAACTCGCTGTTTGCCATCTTGCTGCGATCACCCTGGTGGGTGAGCTTCCTCGTGGCGGGCGGCATTACCCTGGCCGTGGCGGCGTTGGCGCCGGATCGCTTCAAGCTGATGGGCGCGCTGGGCGCCCTGCCCCTGTACGGCGTGGGCTGCGTCGCTGCGTGGCGCCAATGGCGCGCGCCCTCGGCAGCCGCAGTGCAAGCCCAGAGTACTGCCCTGCGCGCCATGGCCTGGCGCGACTTTTCTGCCTTGCTGCAGAAAACCTGGGAAGCACAAGGCGCGAGCGTGCAGGTGGTCACAGGCCTGGAGGCGGACTTTTGTGTGCAGCAAGGCGGCCGCACCACGCTGGTCAGCGCCCGTCGCTGGAAGGCAGCCAGCCACGGCGCCGACGCCATCGGCCACCTCGTGGCGGGGATGCGCAAACGCGATATTTCTACCGGGCAGTACCTGGTTGCACACGGCAGCGTGAGCGATGCCGCGCGCACCTTGGCCCGCGCCGAAGGCGTGCTGTTGGTGGAAGGCGACGCTCTGGCGCGGCTGCTGCTGCCCGTGCGCTGAACCGCACAGGCGCCTCGGGTTTTCCCGT
>JAUCDU010000308.1:0-2950 GCA_034674825.1 Giesbergeria sp. | reverse complement strand
TTCAATGGTCACGTTGCGGCGCAAGGGCGAGGCACTGGCAACGCCGCTGAGCAGCTTGCCGAAATCTTTGATGCCACTGGCCGCCAGCGTCTTGATAGGCCCGGCGCTGATGCCGTTGACGCGCATGCCCTTGGGACCGAGCGCTTCGGCGAGATACCGCACGCTCGCCTCCAGGCTGGCCTTGGCCAGACCCATGGTGTTGTAGTTGGGAATGGTGCGCAGCGCGCCCAGGTACGACAGCGTCAGCAGGGCCGACTTGTCGTTCAGATAGGGCAGGGCGGCCTTGGCCATCGCCGGGAAGCTGTAGGCGCTGATGTCGTGCGCCACGCGAAAACCCTCGCGCGAGAGGCCTTCGAGGAAGTCGCCAGCGATCGCTTCGCGCGGCGCAAAGCCGATGCTGTGCACGAAACCATCGAGCTTGGGCCAGGTGGCCGAGAGGTCCTTGAACATGCGCTCAATCTGCTCGTCGCTGGCCACGTCGCAGTCGAATACCAGCGTGGAATCGAATTCGGCGGCGAATTCGGTGATGCGGTCTTTGAAGCGCTCGCCAACGTAGCTGAAGGCCAGTTCTGCTCCTTGGCTGTGGCACGCGCGTGCAATGCCGTAGGCAATGGAGCGGTTGGACAGCACGCCGGTAATCAGCAACTTCTTGCCCGTGAGAAAGCCCATGGTGGTTCTCCTGTCGAGGAATGTGAGAGGGATCGCGCTGGCAGACGCGGTGCAAGGGTGCGAGCGCCTGTGGGGGCGGGCGCGGCGCCAGCATGGTGCAGAATTGTCGCATGCGGTTCTGGCTGATTTTCTTGTCCTGCTGGCTGGCGCTGCCGGCCTGGGCGGCCCACGCCTACGCCTTGTGGGGCGAGCCGCTGTACCCGGCCGGATTTGACCATTTCGCTTACGTCAATCCGCAGGCTCCCAAGGGCGGCGAGCTGCGCCTGGTGAGCAACCAGCGCACCTCCACCTTCGACAAATACAACCCCTTCACCATGCGCGGCGCGGCGCCCGCGTATTTGAGCGAGTTGATGTTCGACAGCCTGCTCACAGGTTCTTTGGACGAAACGGCCACCGGCTATGGCTTGCTGGCAGACGATGTGCAAGTGGCGGCTGATGGCCTGTCTGCCACCTTCCACCTGCACCCTGAAGCGCGCTTTCACAACGGCGATCCGGTGCTGGCGCAGGATGTGGCCTGGACGTTCGAGACGCTGGTGGGGCCGTTTACCTCGCCCGGCTACAAAACCTTGCTGATTGATGTCGCCGGTGTGGACGTGGTGAACGACCGCACTGTGCGCTTTCGCTTCAACAAACCCAACCGCGAACTGCCGCTCACCGTTGGGGGTCTGCCCATCTTCAGCCGCGCCTGGGGCATGGAAAACGGCAAGCACAAACCCTTTGACCAGGTGGTGACCGACATTCCCATCGGCAGTGGTCCGTACAAAATTGGCCCGGTGCGCTTTGGCAAGGACATTACGTATGTGCGCGACCCCAACTACTGGGCGCGCGACCTGAATGTGCGCCGCGGTCAAAACAACTTCGACCGCATCGAGGTCAAAATTTACAAGGACAACACCGCAAAACTGGAGGCGCTCAAGGCCGGCGAGTTCGACCTGATGCGTTTCTTTAGCGCGGGCGACTGGGCGCGGCGCGTGAACGGCAAAAAGTTCGATACCGGCGAGCTGGTGAAGGGCGAATTCGCGCACAAGCTGCCCTCGGGGTTTCAAAGCTACGTGCTCAACACCCGCCGCCCCTTTCTGCAGGACGAGCGGGTGCGCGAAGCCTTGGGTTTGGCAATCGACTACGAGTGGATGAACCGCCAGCTTTTCTATGGTGCCTACCAACGCGTGCATGGTCTGTTCGGCAACACCGCCTGCGAGACGCATGGCAGCCCCTCGCCCGAAGAGCTGGCGCTGATGGAGCCTTGGCGCAAGAGCATTCCTCCCGCAGCTTTCGGGCCCATGCCCCAGCCCCCGCGCACCGACGGCGAGCACAGCCTGCGGGACAACCTGCGCCGCGCCAAGGCTTTGCTCAACGATGCGGGCTGGGCGGTGAAAGACGGCGCTTTGCGCAACGCCCAGGGCGAGGCGATGGTGCTCGAATACATGGACAGCAACGAGGGCGGCGTGCGCACCGTCTCGCCCTGGATGCGCAACCTCGAAAAACTTGGCATCACGCTCAAGTTTCGCTCGGTCGATTTCGCGCTGTACCAGCAGCGGCTGCAGAAATTCGATTTCGACATCACGTCTATTGCCTACCAGGGCACGAACAACCCCGGCCAGGAGTTTGCCGACCTGTTCGGCAGCAAGGCGGCAGACACGGAGGATTCGGGCAACTTCGCCGGCGTGAAGAACCCGGCGGTGGACGCGATGATTCGCGCCATGACCAGCGCCAAGACCCAGCAGCAGTTGCTGCCCGCCTGCCACGCGCTCGAACGCATCATCGTCGCCGGCCACTATCTCATTCCGCAGTGGAGCGCTGGCACGCACCGCATGGCGTACAACGCCTGGCGCCTGGCCAAGCCTGACGTTGTGCCGCCGTATTCGCCCGGCGAAACCTGGGTCATCGACACCTGGTGGGCACGCATGCCACCGCAGACGTCGCCAAGCCCACGCTAAGCCATGTTCGCCTACATCCTCAAACGCATCCTGCTCATGCTGCCCACGCTCTTGGGCGTGCTGATGCTCACCTTTGCGGTGGTGCAGTTTGTGCCCGGCGGGCCGGTAGAGCAGTACCTCGCCGAGGCCAAGGCGGGTGCCGGGCGCGCGGGTGCCGAGGGCGGCGGCATGGGCTACCGCGGCGCGCAGGGCGTGGACCCCAAGCGCCTGGAGCAAATCAAGGCCCTGTACGGCTTCGACAAGCCACCGCACGAGCGCTTCATGCAGATGCTGGGCCAATTTGCGCGTTTTGATTTGGGACGCAGTTTTTTCCAGAACAAGGACGTGTGGCAGTTGGTGAAAGA
>JAUCDU010000307.1:0-2953 GCA_034674825.1 Giesbergeria sp. | reverse complement strand
CAGCTTCCACGTGATCGCCGTGCCGCTGGTGCTGCTGGGCCTGGTGGTGGCGCACTTGTTGGCGCTGCACGACGTCGGCTCCAACAATCCCGACGGTATTGAAATCAAGGGGCCCAATGCGCCGCGTGACGAGAAGGGCCATCCGCTCGACGGCATCCCGTTCCACCCCTACTACACCGTGCACGACATATTGGGTGTCTGCCTGTTCCTGTTGGCGTTCACGGCGGTGATTTTCTTTGCGCCCGAAGCAGGTGGCTACTTCCTGGAGTACAACAACTTCATCCCGGCCGACCCGCTGCAGACGCCGGCGCACATTGCACCGGTCTGGTACTTCACCCCGTACTATTCGATGTTGCGCGCCATTACCAGCGAGATGGTATATGCGCTGATTGCTTGCGTGGTGTTGGCGACTGGGTTTGGTGTCTTCAAAGGCCGTATGCCCGCCATCTTCAAGGGCGCCATCGTGGTGGCAGCCGTTGTCGGCATTCTGCTGATGCTCAACATTGACGCCAAGTTCTGGGGTGTGATGGTAATGGGTGGCGCGGTTGTCATTCTGTTCTTCCTGCCCTGGCTCGATTGCAGCCCGGTCAAATCCATTCGCTATCGGCCAAGCTGGCACAAGTATGTGTATGGCGTGTTCGTCATCAACTTCTTTCTCCTCGCCTACCTGGGTGTGCAACCGGTTTCACCGTTGGGTGAGCGTCTGTCCCAAGTCGGAACCTTGTTTTATTTCGGCTTCTTCTTGCTCATGCCTTGGTGGAGCCGCTTGGGTGAGCCCAAGCCGGTGCCTGACCGCGTAACTTTTGCTGCGCACTGAGCACGGAGATACATGCCATGAAAAAAATCATTCTCGCCCTCTTTGCAGCTTTGAGTTTTACAGCCGGAGTCGGGCATGCCGCCGGTGGTAACACCATTGCGTGGGACAAAGCACCCGATCGGATCAACGATTTGCCAGCGTTGCAAAACGGCGCCAAACTGTTTGTCAATTACTGCATCGGCTGCCACTCTGCAGCGTTCATGCGCTACAACCGTTTGACCGATATCGGACTGACGCCGGCGCAAATCAAGGACAACCTGTTGTTCACCACCGACAAGATCGGTGAGACCATGAAGGCGACTATCGATCCACACCAAGCCAAAGAGTGGTTCGGTGCCAATCCCCCTGATCTGACCGTGATTGCGCGCTCACGCGCTGGCCATGGCGGTACCGGGGCCGATTACCTCTACACCTTTCTGCGCACGTTCTATCGCGACGACGCCAAGCCGACCGGTTGGAACAACCTGGTGTTTCCAAACGTGGGCATGCCGCACGCACTTTGGCAGCTTCAAGGCGATCGCCGTCCAGTGTTTGTAGAGCACCAAAGTCACGGCGAAACGGTGCATACCTTCAAGAGCTGGGAACAAAAAGTACCCGGTACGATGACGACGGCCCAATACGACGATGCCGTAGGCGATCTCGTCGGCTACCTTCAGTGGATGGGTGAGCCTGCGCAAAAGACCCGCGTCCGCGTAGGTGTGTGGGTGTTGATGTTCCTATTGGGCCTGACGTTCTTCGCCTGGAGACTCAACGCTGCATTCTGGAAGGACGTCAAGTAGTTCCGGCGTTCGCCATGCCGCATCGGGTGATGCGGTGTTTTTGCAAGAGTGGACGCCGTTGGCGTTCCACTCTTTTGGTTTTTAGGAGTTTCGTTACATGATGGTGCTTTATTCGGGTACGACGTGCCCCTTCTCCCACCGCTGCCGCTTTGTCTTGTTCGAAAAAGGTATGGATTTCGAGATTCGCGACGTGGATCTCTACAACAAGCCAGAAGACATCGCCGTGATGAACCCGTATGGGCAGGTGCCCATCTTGGTGGAGCGCGACCTGATTCTGTACGAATCGAACATCATCAACGAGTACATCGATGAGCGGTTCCCGCATCCCCAATTGATGCCGGGCGATCCAGTGGACCGTGCGCGTGTCAGGTTGTTTCTGCTCAATTTCGAGAAGGAGCTTTTTGTACACGTCAACAGCCTCGAAGCGCGTGCAAGCAAGGGCAATGAAAAGGCGCTGGAAAAGGCCCGCGCCCACATTCGCGACCGCCTGACCCAGCTCGCTCCCGTGTTCCTGAAGAACAAGTTCATGCTGGGTGACAATTTCTCGATGCTTGATGTAGCGATCGCACCGCTGCTTTGGCGGTTGGACTATTACGGAATCGATCTGAGCAAGAACGCCGCACCGTTGCTTAAGTATGCAGAGCGCATTTTTTCGCGACCTGCCTATATTGAGGCACTGACGCCGTCCGAAAAGGTCATGCGCAAGTAAAAGATTGCCGCTGTTGTCACCAGAAAGCGTGCCATGAAGCCCCAAGACGCCAATTCGACCCGTCCCTACCTCATTCGTGCTTTGCACGAATGGTGCAGCGACAATGGTTTTACGCCACATGTAGCGGTGAAGGTCGACGAGTCCGTGCAAGTCCCGCAGGAGTACGTCAACAACGGAGAGATCGTGCTCAACATTGGTCTGGACGCGACGAGTGGACTGCAATTGGGCAATGACTTCATTGAGTTCAAAGCACGCTTTGGAGGCAAGCCCAGAGAAATCATGGTGCCTGTGGGGCGGGTAGTTGCCATTTATGCGCGTGAGAACGGTCAGGGCATGGCATTTCCACCTCCGGTGGATCTCTTGGCCGGGGCAGTTCAAGCCCCTATGGCAACGAAGCCTGATGATGCCGCTGGATCAGAGCCGCAATCGGTGATGCAACTGGTGTCAGAGACGTCCCACGCATTGTCCGATCAAGCTCTGGAGGAGCCACCACCTTCACCTACGGGCGGCGCGTCGCGGCGCGCAACCCTTAAGCGCGTCAAGTAGCGTTGTTTCATCTGGAGCGCTGCGGTTCCAGATTAAAATCCGTTCATTGCCGATTTAGCTCAGTGGTAGAGCAACCGCCTTGTAAGCGGTAGGTCGTCAGTT